>NZ_JBEYTM010000013.1:0-44782 GCF_040643055.1 Streptomyces sp. NPDC047515 | reverse complement strand
GCACCAGTCACCGGATCCCAGATCCGCACCATCCCGTCGTTGCCGCCGGTAGCGAGCAGAGTGCGTCCATCGGGCGCGGGCGCGGGAAACGCCACCACCGCAAACACCCCACCGATGTGACCACGCAACGGTTCACCGAAAGCAGTGCCAGTCAGAGGATCCCAGATCCGCACCGCACCATCGTCGCCGCCGGCAGCAAGCAAGGTACGGCCGTCCGGCATGAGGAACGCCACCACCGCACGCACCCCACGAGTGTGACCACGCAGAGTCAGGTGCAAAGGGTTGGTGTTGAGCCGAGCCCAGGTGACTGACCAGGTGGGAAGGGTGTCGTCCGGCTCACCGTGGGACCGGTCGAAAGATCCGGTGGTTTGTGCGGTGGCGACTTCTCGGAGGCCACGGCGATCGCCTTGGCTGTTCGTGACGGCCATATGCTGCGAGGCCACCGCCCCGGCGATGGCTGGCGGGAGGGTAATGCGTCCGAAGGCGTGAGTCATGACCTGGCTGGTGATGCTAGTGGAATCAAGGCGGTCCAGCACACGGGTGTGTTGTGCGAGATATTCCCATGCCGGAAGTTGTCCTTGAGCCGCGTGGGCGGGTAGATGATAGATGACATAGGGGTTGAGCTCTGCTTTGGGCAGGCGAAAATCACCATCGACGGTCAGGGCTTCCGTGATCTGTTGGTGGAGGTGCTCATGCTTCTCTCCAGTTGAGTTGAAGTGCTCGATAAAGGTTCGGTGGGCGAGCCGGTAGACGGTCTGCCCAGCCTCGGCGTCGAGCATGAGATAGGGCGCAGCATCTGCGGTCAGGTCATGAATTACCTCGTCGTTGATCGTCGCACCCATAGGGGCCACAACAGCGGCGACCGTCGCCCAGATTCCGTCCCGGAGTGGCAACCCACGTCCTTGCGCGAGCGCCAAGGCATGGAGCAGGGGTCGAAAGGCTGGGTTACGCGTCGAGAGCCTCTGTGCCGCGCGAGCAAAGAGTTGTCTGTGGCTGCTGTTGCGCAGGGATGTCAAGTCGTCGAGGAGGTCCGAGTCATGGATAACCTCGTGCACAGCCAAGCGGGCATAGAGGAATTCCCGGCCACTGTCACCGAGTTCGGACGCTGCCATTGCGATCTGTTGGGATGACGCCGTGAGCCTGCCGAGTTTCTCTGCCGTCTCCAGCTTGCGGCGGACGTAGCGGACCATCGCTAGTGAATCGCGGTTGACGCTCACTACCGACTTTGCGAGGTCGGAGTCCGCGCCGTTCATGTCGAGGGCGTCAAGGAGGTCCCTGTCCACTTGCGGCGGGAGATCGGGCCCTTCCTTGGTGGAACGGCGCGTACCGATTACAACTCGCGTGCCAGGGACTTCGGCGAGACGACGGACGATCTGGTCGGCGATCACCAGCGGCGCATGGGCCTCGTCGAGCGCGTCCAGCAAAACCCCGAAGGGCAGCGCGCGTTGTGCTAGCCCGTCGAGAAGCCACTCGATCTGCTCATTCAGGAGCAGATCACGCGGTATCTCCCTGAGCTGAGCAGCGAGCGCGAGGCGTGCGATCAGTTCTTGGGGAGTGGCACCGGATAAGTGGATGACAGCGTCGAAAGGATCGCTGGGGCAGGGGACGCCCGATGGAAGCGGTTGGAGGTGGCCGGTGCGGAGGAGGATGCTCCTAAGCTTGGGACGGGTGTGGAGCAGGATGTGCCCCAAAAGCGCGGACTTACCTGAACCTGCGGTGCCAGTGACCACCAACATTCCGTCGGCACCGGTGTCAAGCCAACGCAGGATGGTGTCGCGCTCCTCTTCGCGCCCCTCGAAGTACCAGGCGAGTTCGCCAAGTTCAGCACCCGTTGCTTTGGGGATGAAGTGACGTTGCTCGTCTGGCGGCAGCTGGTCGATGACCGCCTGGATCTCGGCGAGCACGTCGAGCGTTGTGGTGACTGCTCCGGCCGCTGCAGGGACAATCCTATGGAGCAGAGCTCGTCCCATTTTAGTGTGGGGCACGACCGGGCAACCGCGGAGGTTCCGTTGAAGTTCATCGCCGAGAGCCCGTAGATCAATGGTGCTGTCTGCCGCGAAAGTAGTACCGAGGACAGTCTCCAAGGCGTGGCGGAAGACACCAAGGTTCGCGGCCCCGTCCTCGGAAGTCGACACGAGCAGAAAGTTGCGCGGACCGTTGCTCTTCAGGAACGCACGGGCGCTGAGGAGTTCAACAAAGCGGCCTGACTTGCAGGCATCGATGACCACGATGGCCCATGTGCCTTCTGCATCCGGGTGGTTCTGCCGAGCCGTCAGGTACCTGAGGAAATCATCCGGTGAGATGCCGCTGTGGATAAGCGGGTGCGGACTGCCGGCGTGGGCGAGGAGGGCCATGTCCTCGCCATCGCTCTCGCCATGGCTAATCCAGTATAGGAAGGTGTTGCCATTGCTGGATGGGGTGGCCCATTCACTCAGACGTTCCTGAACAGCGTCAGCGGTGCGTTCGCTCCCGATAACTTTCCAAGGGCGCGGACAGGGCGCAAAGGCGGCGAGGGCCGCAGTGACAGCCTCGACTTCCTCAGCTGTATGCAAGGGCTGGTGGTATCTGTAGTCGCTGATGTCGACGGGGAAAAACTCCAGCGGAGGGGGTGTCGGCATCAGGCGGCCTCAGCCCAAGTCCTCTGGCGCGAGGGCCAGGACCAGCTGGGTCACCGGGGCGCTGCCGCCTCCGTCCAGGCGCACACGGTACAGGCCTGTGTCCGACAGAGTGATCTGGGCGGCCAGTTCGCCGTCGCGGCCCGATAGTTGCGGTCGAGCGATCGACCTGCCTGTCGTGACGTCCTCGACGCGACAGGTCACCCCCGCTGGTGATGGTCGACCGGTTACCCGCAGCATCCATGGTTGCTCGGCCATCACTCCCTCCTCGGGGAGGATCAAGCCCAGATCGCCACTGCCCATTGGGGCCCCGAGGTGTTCGTCGTGCTCGGTCAGCACTGCGTGGACGTAGCGGAGTGCTGTGCTGTTCTTGGCCAGGGCTCCGTGCTGGACTGGCAGATAGGTCGCGGAGCTGGGCGTGCTGGTCGATGCCGCGTCGCGGTAGACGGTGCCGTCGCCTGTTCTGTCTTGCCGGATCGGCACACCGTCGGCGTCCCGCCTCAGCATTCCGTCGCCGTGCGCCCGGAAGGCTTCGTACTGGGCATGGACGATACCGTTCTCAATACGCAGGCTCTGGACCGTGGGCTGGGCGATGCCGATCACAGCCCGGTGCCCAGGCAGTCCCGGGGCAGTCGTGCGCATGCGCTCCTGGAACTCCAGCGCACGGGCCGCCAGTTCCTTACTGCCTCCGATCGCTTCTACGATCTCGGGCGAGAGCCGCGCGATCTCCAATCCTTCGTCGAGGCAACGATAGTCGGGCAGCAGGTCATGCACGCCCGGCAACGTGGCCGCCAGTGCCTGCATCCGTCGAGGCGGGAGAGCCGGCAAGGGATTGGCTCGGTCGCCGTTGAGGATGGCCACGGCCTGGGCGGCACCGAGGAAGGGCGTGCCCAGGCTGATGACCGCGCGAGTATCAGGGATGAGGTCGGGCTCGCGGGCCAAGGCCGCGCGTGTAAGCAGACCGCCCATCGAGTGCGCCACAAAAACGAGGCGCGGGGGACGGTCCTCGCATAGAGCCCGAAGATTGGCGCTTGCCTCGACTTGGAGGCACCACTGCAGAAGGTGCTTTCGGGCGGCTGTCGCCAGCAACGCCCCGTTGTGCTCGACTGGCAAGCGCCAGTCATACGGGAAAGCCAGCACCGCTTCCGGGGCAGCAGCAGCCTCCGTGATGGTCCCCAGCAAGTCCGAGTAGGGCTCGATTCCCCGCAGGAAGGGGGCCCAGGCAGGCCGAGTCAGCAGGCGAGTGGCGGACACTCTGCCGGTTCCGCCCTCCAGCTCCTCTTCCGTGGCATGGAGACCCTGCAGGCCGTCCCCACGCCGCCATGCCCGTTCCAGCACCCGGACGTCCAGCCCCCACAGCAGGTTTCCCGTCTCGGTGTCTCGTAGTTCACTGCCCATGATTCCAGGAACGACGATCACCGCATCCTGGGTGACATCAGGACTCACCGACGGCCGCGGGCTCCACACGCGTTCGCTCCCCGACTGGGAAACCTGCCAACTCCTCATGGTCAATGACCATATCGACCATGAGGAGCGCGGAGGGTGCGATCGACCGGACTGGGCTGGTGGGGAACCAGCGCAGGATCAGCTCGTAGACGCCCAGGCAGTTCAATTACCAGGCATAGCGCCGCAGGATGACGCTTCGCCTTACCTTCGGAAGAGGAACCGATCAGACTGTGCACCGGGGTGCGCCCCCGGCCACAGTTCGATGCCCGAAGATTTTGCTCCAGTCGAGGTGATGTGGCGGCTGGATGAACTGGCGCGTCGACTGAAAAGGGGTCTTCTCGGTCAACCTCTGAGCCCCCTGCTGCCGGGTGGCCTCTCCGGTACCGCGTGGCCGCTGCGCCAAGCAGAGTTGGCTTCCCGGCCAGCACGGCAACGCTCAACCGCGGCCAGCTGCTTGAGCTCCTCAACCGGCTGAGGTCCGGCCGAACGCCATTGGTCCTAGCCTGACAGGCTTCGAGAGTTAAGTGGCCGTACGATCGGCGCACGGCCACATGTCATGCGCAGCCACTCAGGTCATGCACCAGCCTGAATCGCAACCACCGCCGCCGTCTTCATCATCGGGCCACGATTCAGCTTGATCGGCCGGTATAGCGTCCGCGAGAGGCAAGCCGAAGCGGGTGAGGTAGGCCGCGTCCCTGCCGATGGCCTCGCGGCGCACGTTCAAGGTCGCTTCGAGCTGGACTGACTTGGCAAACAGCTCCGGTTCATTCCTGCGCTGCTGCTTCCAGGCTTCGACGGTCCGAAACGGACAGAAGAAGCAGGCACTCTTGGGCGGGACGGGAAGCCCGGCTTCCGCAATTATGTGCTCGCAGTCGGATCTGCGCAGACCGAGATCGAGCAGTGGGTACTCGATCGCCTCGTGTGGCTCTTTTCTACGTCTGTTGGCGCGATGAATCTCGTCGAGTGAGATCCCGATGCCGACAGTCGCTGGATCCTGCACGGTGGCTCCGTGTTCCCGAAGCCACCGCCCGATGACCTTGATCTTGAAATCGGCTGTACAGGACCTACGGCCCGGTGCCCCATTGGCCATGCGCACGGGAATGGGGATCGAGCGGGTATCCGGACGGTTGAGCCGCTGCCAGAGGGTCTCCATGGCGCCATCTCGCCGGTGCCGATGCAGCTGCTGGAGGTCGAGGCCGGCGCCTGCGGCGTATGGCACTGCGACATCACGGATGTACGCCAGGGTCGAAGGGTGCTCGCTATCGTCCCCGACGTTGGCGAACAGGAAAGTCGAGTAGTCGATGTGCCCTTGGGCAGCGAGGACGAGGAGGGCCGTCGACTGAACGCCGCCCCCGAATGAGATGACCCTCAAGTTCCGGCGTCCCCGCTTCGGACCCTCTCCATCGGAGGCAGAGGCAACGGGTGATCGGTCAGACGGGTGTTGGCATTGGGGCATGGCAAGGAGACTCCTGGGGGGCGCTTGATCGAAGTACGAGAGACTCTATTGACTTAGATCTGGAAGTCAAGTGTTACTCTCATGATGGCTGAAGCGCCTACCGCAACACAGAAAAAGGTGTGGCCCTGATGGACGCCGAGCACCGGACGGGAGCGGCTAACCGGGTATTCGAAGTTGAGCGGTGCGCGGACGCCGGACGCCGGGCGCCGACTGGTGAGCCGCGAGAATGTGACAGTTTCCGCGGGAGCATCACATCCCCGGCTTACGAGGGCCCTGCGGGCGGACGTCGACCAACAGGGGCGCACCGCTCAAGTTCGAAGACCTGGTTAACCTCAGCGCTTGGGCCGGATCACTACGGACAGCCCCTCCGCGAGCACCTGGGATACAAACCGCGCAGCTTCCGCCTCTTCACCTGGCTGGAAGGTCTGCGACAGGGGCAACGGCTTGTTCGGCGGCGACGACGAAGGCGCCGTCTTACGGCCGCGCGGTCTTTGTGGTGCACGGTCCCCGGCTCTGACTCGATCGACGTCATCTGCATTGACATCGCGTCCGCGACGGACAGCGTCGTTCAGGACCGTTTCCAGGAGCCAGAGAGGGGATCCCGACAGTAAAAGGTCAGGCTCGGCGATGGTCTTCCGATTTCGCCAACGAGAGATGGTCTGCACATCGACGTGGCAGACCTCAGCGACCTCCTTGATGCCCAGGATCGTGGGTAGGTGCGACTTGTCATCAACCTCGTACCCGCCAGACTGACTTTCTCGGTAAGCCCGCAACCGGTCGCTAGCTGCCGCCCGGCCTGAGTGTCCGTCAAGGCGCAGGACGGTGCTGAGCAACCAATACGGATTCCCGGAGGCAAGGAGATCTGGCTCTGGGAGGGTCCCGTCGGTGCGCCAGAGTTGCGAGGTCTGCCGCTTGACGCCGAAGAGCGCCGCGATCTCGGTATGGCCGAGCAGGTATGGGGTGCGCGCCCCAGCCATACCTTGCACCCCCTCAATAGTCGCGGCAACCAAGGCAGTCCCGGCTCCAGCGAGCTAGGTGGGCTTAAAGATAGCGCTGCCGGCGTACAGCGTTGGCCAGCCCCGCCGAGGTCTGGCAGTAGCGCCTCCTGGACGCCTACGGCACATCGCACTAGGTACAGGCTGCGTCACGTGATCTCTCGGCCCTGCCGTATCTCCCATGGGCCGATGGGCACGAGGTGGACCTCGTCGAAGTAGCGGAGCCACTCGGCAATTGTTTCTGTGGCCCTGCGGGCCTGCTCCTCCGTGCAACCGACGCTGCCCATCAACTCGCGCTGGACATCGTCCATGCTGAGACGGCCCGCTTCAACGAGTCGCTGCACTTCGGGAATGGCCCGGAGCCGGGACAGGACAGCTTTGCCGAACGCCTGCTCGCCCAAGCCTGGGGCTACGTCGAGGGTCGCGAGATCCCGAAGGATCCCGGCGAGTACATCAGGACCGACCTTGCCGTGTCGTCCGTTGTACACACCGTAGAGTCTCGTCGGGTTTCTGGTCTCCGGCAACCATCGGATCGGGCGTTCATCGTGACCAGCGATGAGCACGCGTGGAGCCTCCTCGTCGGCTTGGAAGAGGTTCGCCTGCTCCCTGATCTGGTGCGCAAGGTCTACCGTCCCGGGAACCTCCATGCCCTCGATAGCTCGGAGCACTCGCTGCACTTCTGGGTGCCCCGCACTGGTTTCGATCAACAGCTCGATGTTCGGGACAGGAGCACGGCCTGTGGCTTTACCAGTGAGGTTCGCTGACCCAATCAGGCACACATCGTCAGCAACGTAGAGCTTGGCGTGCAAGTCATGACACAAAGCAATGGAAGCACGTCCGTCCGCCGCTGCAAGGTCCGCGATTTCCGGATCCGAGACACCAGCGGCGACTTCGGCGACCGACCAGCGGGTGACGCAGCGAATGTTGTGTACGTGACTAGGGATAGCAGCGAGGGTCGCCTTGAACACGTCCTTCTTGATAAACGGGGCGACCAGGATGACTCTCTGACTCGCGCAGGCGAGCATCTGCTCGATCTGCCGCCAAACGTGGTCCTCCGTCACTCTCCGTCCTCGTCGTCTGCGTCACTGGCACCGAGGAACTCACTGGCGATCCGACCCCAGTCCTGACGCATCTGTTTGGCGCGCTTGCGAGGAAGCTCCGGCTGCTCGTCCTCAAAGCGTGCCCACGAAAAGAGCAGGAGCTTGAAGGCGCTGGCTGCGCTGGCGAGACGCTCGGCAAGCTGTTCTCGCGTGGCACCCTCGATGTCGGAGTCAAGCACAGCGATCAAGTCGCTGTAGACAGCATGGTCCATGTTCAGGGCAACCTGCAGCACGCCCGGGATGTACTCGACGTTGAAGAACGACGGAGAGTCAGGATTCGGGCTAGTGAGCAAGCGAACGTGCTTGCCTTGCGACATGGTGTCTTCGATGATCCGCCTTGCGTCCACCGGCGCATAGTGGTGGGTCTCCACAAGGCTCTTGAACTGCAGCTCCTTGCTCTCCTCCTGGGTGATCTCTTCGGAGAGCTTGGCCGTCAGACTCGGCTGAGTCTCACGACTGCGGCGCTTGACTGCTTCTTCGACCTTGCTTTCGACTACTTCGTACCGCTTACGGCTTGTACCTGTTCCGAGGGTCTGTACATCCAGATCTGACCGGAGCTTTCCGATCAGCTTTTCTCGAATGTGGTAGACGATCTCGATTAGGGGAAGTCGCGGGTTACCCTCGTCACGCAACTGCTCGCGGAACTCCTCCCAGGACAATCCTGCCGCTTCTTCCTTCCAGTCGAAGTGCGCGAGGCTGGAGAAGGTAGTGGCCGCCTGTTTGTTGTTAGTAACGCCAAAAACCTCATCGAGGGCCGGCGGGAAGTCGATTTCGATGCCCCACCAACGCTCAACCGGGCTAGAGGGGTTGCACCAGCCCGCGTCGAGATCAAGCTCCCGGTCGGCGCGGATTAGCGAGATGCCAAGGTTCCTTTTTGCGTGCTTGCCCCAAGGCGTGTCGCCGGGCTTGAGGCCCGGCGAGACATTTGTGGGCCACTCCTCGCCCTCGATGTCAGGACGGCGCGCGGCATCTACCGCAATGGCAGAGCGGACGAAAACGGGATATTCCTTGCCATCTGCTGCCCGAACCGGGAACCGTTCAACGCCGATCTCGCCAACGTTTCCTCCTCCGCGGGCGCGGAACATCGGTCGCACATCGAAGGGTTCGGGTGTCGCGCTGGGGGTCATAAGGTACAGCGGGTCATTGGCCCTGGCGTACCTCATGCCCGGCAACTGAGCCCAGCCTCGGGCGGGAACGAGCTTGATGCGCGTCCCCTTGGCGATCAGGCGCCGGTAGATGCGCCCGATCAAAATCTCTGTGTTATTGAGTGTCGTTTCGGCGCCCCGCCACTGCACCCGCTCTAGCTCGCTCCACTGGACGAGGGTTCCGGTGGGACCGAGACCCTCGGCCAGCGCCTGCCACTCATCTGGGAGGCTATTGGGCTTGGGCTCGGGCACCTCGTCAAGACCGTGGGCAATTTCCTTGAGGTCGAGATAGGTGTGGAGCGCGTTGTCAGGACCGTTCGTCCATGACCAAACGTCAACTCGATCGCACTGTGAGATACTGGAGTTGGGCAGTCCGACACCGAAGCGCCCTATGCCCTTGCGACTCTGGCGGGTACCAGCACCAATGCGGAGGGAGTGCCGAAGCGTCTCCTCGTCCATACCGCTTCCGTTATCGAGAACGGCGATCTTCTCGATGCGATGCCGACCCCTCTGTCCAGGCCGTTCGATGGACTCCACGGCAAACAGCTCGACAAGGTCGGCGCCGGCCTCGATGCCGTTGTCGATCAATTCGGCGATGGCATGCGCCGTTGACTTATAACCGCTGTCCTGCAGCGCTTTGACCGTAAGATCCGGCGTCACGATCGAATACTTGGATGTCATGGGGCCTTCCACACGTCTTCCCAGTTGGTGAATGCGTCTGCCACGTCTCCGAAGCCCGGGAGTGTGGGATCAACAACGGTCACTACGTCGCAAGTCGAGGTGCCGCCGGCTTTGGGGCCGCGGATGACCCGCCCGACCATCTGGCTGTAGAGCACCAGGGAGCGGGTGGGTCGTGCAATTACAGCAGCACTCGCCGCCGGAGCGTCGAATCCAGTCGTGAGCACACCGTAGTTAGACAAGACCATCGGCTGGGTACCGATGCCCTTGAAACGGTTGATGACCCGGTCGCGGTGCCGTGGTGAGGATTCAGCGGAGACCTGTTCGGCGTCGAGTCCGAATACGGACAGGATGGCGACCAGAAGTCGGCTGTGTTCGACCGAGGCGGCGAACAGCAGGATCCGGCGGTGATGCTGGCTAAGGTCGAGGATGGTGCGTACGACCTGCAGATTCCACTGCACGTTGTTGGCGAGCCGCCCGATCAAAGCTTCGGGGATATCAAAGGATGCGGCCAGTGCCTGCTTGTCTAGCGTGCTGAGTTGCATGCCGGAGTCAGCAGCCACGGTGCGGAAGTCCGGCCGTGCGAGGTACCCCTGCTCGATGAGGGCGGTAACAGGATTGTCGTAACCGTCGATCTCCAGCATCACCTTCTGGCGTGCGAAGAAATCGGACAGTTTCTCGTCTTCGGAAATGTTGGCCCAAGTGCGGCCCGGGGTGGCTGTCAACCCCATCAAGCTCGCGTCGCTACGTAGCGTGAGTGAATCGACAATCCTGCGGTAGGTGGGGGCGATGGCCTGATGGGCCTCGTCGAAAACCGTGAGGGTGGCAGTCACGGCGAGCCGGTCCAGGAAGGTCGGATCAGCCTTGGCGGCTGCGCTGGCCTTGTCGAGACCGAGCACGACGATCCCGTCCGTCACGCCATCGAGATCGGTGGGGGCATCGCCCCACATCCGAAGGACGGTGGCTTCACGGTTACCGAGGGCGCCCCACGCCCGCTCGAATTCCACTGCGGCCTGTTCCAGAAGCTCTCGGCCACGGGCCAGCCAGACTACGACGGTCGGCTCGCTCTGTCGCAGGTGGTCGCAGATTAGGTTCATGCCGGTGCGGGTCTTCCCGACGCCGGTCGGTAGATGCAGCACGGCCCGGCGTTCCCCGGAGTACAGCAGGCGCCGGACCTTGCTGGCAGCGAGCCGTTGGTGGGGGAACATCGCGTAGGCGGGCTGACTGCTGCTGCGGAAGGAGACGGGGGCCTCGGGCGCCCGGTCGACGACCAGGCCGAGGAAGCCGAGAAGCGTACGGCGCTGTTCAAGCGACCACGGCTGCCCCTCCAGGAGGTTGTCCGGTTTATCTGTATCTTCGAAGCCGAGTCGGCCAGCGAGTTCCGCCCGCTTGGCATCGGGCATCAATTGCAGGAGCTGTGCTCGCTCTTCGGGGTTACTGATCAGCTGTTCTGGCGACACGGCCGAGGCTGCTACCTTGCGGAGAGTCTCTTCGGTCCCTTTCCCGGCGTGAAGCAGATCGAGCAGCTCGCAGGCGTGCTCACCGAGCAGCCTCCTCACGTAGGTCACGGGTGCTGCGTCCAGGAGCGACTGAAACGCGATGCCTGGAGATCCGGTCATGGTGTTCCCTGACTCGTGCCTGCCTGACGAACGCCCAACTTTTCCCTGAATCGCAACCTTGATCCCTTGTCTCTACGTGCGGCGCGTCACATCACAGCGCGCACAAGGTGCGCCACGACCTGCATGCAAACCCTAGTGGGGACCACTGACACTCGCAGGACCCTCGGCGGAATCCCCACCACCAGCACTCATCAGCCGAGGCGATCTGGCCATCGGAGAACTCAACTCCGATTTCCCAGCGCCCACTTCAGCTGTAGGCATCAGCCCTCACCCATGCGAACATTAGTTCTCAAGAGCGGGCGCAACACGGGCATCGAACTGCACAAACCCGACCGGTTACCACGCCTACATCCTCGCCCGGCTAGGATCTCGGTGTACTACTGGTGGAAGCAGTCGCACCGGGCGACGACTTCCGCCAGCTCAGCGAACAGAGCGTCGCAAGGCGGGGTGGAGCATGACAGAACAGGATCTTGATTCAGATCTGGCATACCTGGACTACAACGCGACCGCACCGACACGCCCCGAGGCCGTTGCGGCCACTCTTGACGCCATGCGCACCGTGGGTAACGCCTCAAGCACACACCGCTCGGGTCGCGATGCGGCACTGCGTGTCGATGTGGCCCGTCGTCAGGTAGCCAATCTACTCAACTGCTCTCCCGGAGAGATCGTCTTCACCTCTGGGGCCACCGAGGCGAACAATCTCGCCCTACGTGCGGCGTACAGCGCGGGCGGGGCTCTCGTGACGAGCACGGTCGAACACCCCGCAGTGCTGGAGACCGCTAGGGCCCTGACAAGCGACGCCCCCGAGTCGCTCGTGCTGCTGTCGGTCGACGAAGACGGCCTGGTGGATCTGGACGGCCTTCACCTCGCGCTGACCGCAAGTAGCGTAGCGATCGTTTCGTTGATGGCCGCCAACAACGAAACAGGCGTCCTGACGGACCTCGCCCCGATCGTCAAAGCTGCCCATGCGGCCGGCGCCCTGGTCCATACTGACGCGACTCAGATGGTCGGCCGGTTGCCGATTGACCTACTGGCGAGCGATGTGGATCTGCTGTCGCTGTCAGCTCACAAGTTCGGGGGGCCGCAGGGCGTCGGTGCGCTGTTTGTTCGCCGTGGCATTGCCCTGCCGTACCGCCCACTGATCTTCGGCGGCGGACAAGAGCGCGGCTGGCGGGCCGGGACTCTGAATGTCGCCGGTATCGCGGGTGCAGGAGCAGCGGCAGAAGCCTCCCGCCGCGACTTGATCAGTGACGGGGATCGAATCGTACAGTTGCGTGACTTTCTGGAATGCACGCTTGTTGAGCAGGTCGACGATTGCCGGATCAACGGCGCGATCGGTCAGCGGCTTCCTGGGGTTACCAGCATCACGTTCCACGGCGCGCCGGCTGATGCGGTGCTCGCTGCCATGCCGGACGTGGCGGCCTCCGAGGGGAGCGCGTGCGCTGCCGGAGCACCAACTCCCAGCCATGTGCTCCTGGGTATGGGGCGCAGTCGGGAAGAAGCGGACTCCACGGTGCGGTTGTCCCTTGGGTACGCCACCACGGAGCGCGATGTCGATCGGGCTGTTGCCTCCATCGTCCGGGCCGTGCGGAAGGTGCGAAAACTCCTGTCGATCCCGATCTGATTTCACGCATCAGCCTTGAAACCCACCGAAACCTGAACGGACACGGAGAGATCCCGCATGTCAGACACTCGGCTCGCGGAAGCCGCCCACTCCTCCTTCGCGCGCCATGAGACATTCGCGCCGCGCTTTGGGTGGCTCCACAAGGCGTACATGCAGGTGAAGGACAACCCGGAGACGTTCCTCGCGGATGACGCTCCGGTGCAGCTCGGCGTCGGCAAGAACATGGTCTATTCCATGCGGTACTGGTCCCGGGCGTTCAAGCTCACCCGTGAGTACTACGGCGACGACACCAATTCGCGCGCCATGTTGTCGTACCCGACGTGGGAGGCTCGGTGGCTGCTCGACGAGGACGGAGCCGACCCCTATCTGGAGGAACCCGGCAGCCTGTGGTTGCTGCACTGGTGGCTTCTCTGCTCCCGGCCGGGTGCCAAGAGCTGGGCTCCGGCTTGGTATGTCGCTTTCCACATCGCGCCGTTCTCCCGGTTCACGGCGGAGGATTTGACGCAGCTGATCGTGCGTCACGTCAACTTGTCCTTCCGTGAAGGGCCGGTGGAGGCCTCCATCGCCAAGGACGTCGACTGCATCACCAAGATGTACGCCCCCGCGCCCCGAGGGAAGATCGGTGCCCCAGGCGCGCTTGAGGACTTGCTCGCCTGCCCTTTCCGTGAACTCGGGCTACTGGAGCAGGTTGGACAGCGGGGCAAGATGGAATGGCAGTTCACCACCGGCGTTCGCACCTCCTTGCCGGCTCGGATCGTGGCGTACGCCTGCCTGGATTACGCGGCCCGCACGACCCGCGGCGCTGGCTCCATCTCGCTCGCTCGCCTCGCCAACGAACACGGGGGTCCCGGCCGTGCGTTCCGTATCCGCGAACCGGATATCGCCGCCGCCCTGGAGAAAGTCTCCGGTGACCATCCGAGCCTTCAGATCATCGAAGCAATCGGACAGCGCAGCCTCGCGTTCTCCTCTGATCCGTTCGAGCTGGCCTGGGACGTCCTGGACGATCAGTACGACAAGGTCCGCTCACGGCCGGGGTTCCCCACCCGCGAGGAGTGGGCTCGCAAGTATCCCAAGCTCGCGGACGCCGAAAAGCGCGAGCTGAAGAACCAGGACGCCGTCGAGCCGCAGCTCGCCCTGACTGAGGAGAACGTGTGACCACCGCGACCCCCACGCGGCGCAACGCCGCCGGCAAGAACCCCGGTGGCCCGCAGTTCCCGACCGGCATCACCTTGGTCGGCTCTCAGATGCGCTCGACCAATCTGGAACGTGACGTCCAGACCGAGCTGAACTCGCTCTACATCGGCGCGCGTGCAGTCGACGTACTCGAACGCGTCGCAAGCTCCCTCGGTAATTTGCGCCGTCCCCGGTCCTGGTCCTTCACCGGACCCTACGGTTCCGGCAAGTCCACCCTGACCAACCTCATCGATGCACTCCTCGGCCATGACAAGGTCCGCCGGGCCGAAGCGGAGTCCCTGCTCGGCGCCACCAGCCCCAGCCTCGCCAAGCGTCTACCCGCCGGCCGCGAGCAGCTCGCCCCGGCCGGCTTTCTCGGCGCCGTCGCCACAGCCCGCCGCGAGCCGCTCGTCGCGACGCTGTCCCGGGCTCTCCACACCGCTGCGCAACGCCGCTGGAAGACCCGCCCGCCCAAGGCAGTCAGTGCAGCCCTTGCCGCCTGCACCGACCCGGCAACGACGTCGCCGCAGGACATCCTGAACGCCGTCGGGGCCCTGTGCTCACTGCAGCCGCTGCTGCTGGTCATCGACGAGTTCGGCAAGACCCTTGAGCACCTTGCCGGACACAGCGAGTTCGCCAGCACCAAGGACGACCTGTTCCTGTTGCAGGAACTCGCCGAGAAGAGCGCCGGCGATCAGGGGCTGCCGCTGTTCATGATGACGCTGCAGCACATGTCGTTCATGGACTACGCCGCCCGCTCCAGCGAGCTGCAGACCCGCGAGTGGGCGAAGATCCAGGGCCGGTTCGAGGACATCACCTTCACCCCGCACATTGGCGACGCCGTCCAGCTGATGCGCCGTCGGCTCGACCAGTCCGCTGCTCCCGAGTCCGGCCAGAAGCTGATCCAGGCCCAGGCCGAGGCTGCCGAGGAAGCCTGGAAAGATCACGGCCTCAACACCGTCGTTGACCTCAAGGCACGGGACTTTGCGGACCTGTACCCGCTGCACCCGCTGACCGCGGTCGCGGCCCCTCTCCTCGCGGCTCAGATCGGCCAGCACGACCGCAGCCTGACAAACTTCCTCAACAGCGACGAGCCCAACACGGTCCGCCGCTCGCTGGACCTGTTCTCGCTCGCCGAACCGCGGCGGGCCAGCACCATCCAGCTGCCGCAGCTGTACGACTTCTTCCTCGACTCCGGTCGTACTTCCCTCCTGGCCTCTACCAACGCAGGCCGCTGGATCGAGATCGAGGCCAGGGTCACAGAGGCCAATGGCTTGTCCACGGCCGATCAGAACCTGCTGCGCACCATTGGCATGCTGAATCTGATCGACTCGGACGGTGCTCTGCGAGCCACTGCCGCCATGATCTACTTTGCGCTGCATGAGCCGTCCGACGGGGCGGACGCAGAGGCTTTCACCGCCCTTGAGGAGCAGTTGCAGAGCCTGGTCGACCGGGGCTTCCTGGTGCACCGAAAGTTCAATGGCGAGTACAGGGCATGGCTCGGCACGGACGTCGACATCGACGGCCGGCTTAAGGACATCACCAACCATCTCGACAGCACGTACGTCATCCAACGGCTCGGCGAGTACCTGCCGCAGGCTCTTACCGCCGGTCGTCACAGCCAGGTCACCGGCATGATGCGCGCTCTGTTCACCTGTGTCACCGGCCCTGCAACCAAGACGGTCAAGGGCCCGGACGAACTCAACGACCATGCTGACGGGCTCCTCGTCTTCCACCTCGGCACGACCGAGGACCGGCCCGTGGTCAAGTCCTCGCTGCCAGTGGTCCTCGGCGTCACGGAGGAACCGGAACTCGTCGTAAGCGCCGCGACCTATCTCGTAGCCCTCCAAGAACTACTGCTCGACAAGTCCTTGGACCCGGTGGCACTGCGTGAGATTAGGGAGCGCACGACAGGGGCCAAACGCGAACTGCTGGAACTCCTCGACGCGGCCTTCTACCCACAAACCCAGCGTGCGACCTGGCGACTGTGGCGCTCGGGGATCTCCGCCGACGACAACGAAGGTGAAATGATCGAGGGCCGCAGCCTCAGCGGCCTGGCCTCGATCGCCTGCGACCGGGTCTTCTCAGCCACCCCGCACATCCGCAATGAGATGCTCGGCCGCCACGAACTCACCAGCCAGGGCGCGAAGGCTCGCCGCGAACTACTCACCGCGATGCTGCTGAAGTCCGGTGAACGGTATCTCGGCATCGCCAAGCATCCAGCAGAGCGTGCCATGTACAGCGGGGCCCTGGAATACATGGGCCTGCACCGGGAGAACACGGGCACCCCCGCCGACGACTCCTCCACCTCCTTGTTCCCTTACGGCTTCTCCCGTCCTGGCCACTCTCACCCGCACACCCTCGCGGTCTGGGAGGCCTTGGAGGCGTCACTCACAGCAGCGAACAAGCGCACCAATCTCGACGAGGTCTTCCGCGCTCTGATGGTGCCGCCCTACGGCGTCAAGGCCGGCGCCGTGCCACTGTTGGTGGTCACTGCACTGATCCTGCGCAGCCAGGACGTAGCGCTGTTCGAGGAGGGCACATACCTACCCCGTCTTACGCCCGACATCGTCGAGCGCATGCTCAAGGCTCCAAAGCGCTTCTCCGTGAAGTCCACGCCGCTCGGAGACGGCCTGCGCCAGAGTGTCGTAAAGAACCTGTCACTTTCGCTGAAGGTGGACTCCCCGCGGTCTCAGGCCCTCCGCAATCCAGCATTGCTCGCGGTGACCCGAGCGCTGTTGGAGCGGGTGATGGCCCTGACCCCCTACGCCCGCCGCACCAAACGCATCAGCCAGGACGCCATCGCTGTCCGAACCGTCCTGCTCACAGCTCAGGACCCGGACGACTTGCTCTTCCACACGTTGCCGCAGGCCTTGGGGCTCGATCCGATCGGCCCTGAGGCCCGGATCAGCAGCAGCGGCAACAAGGGTTATGCCGAACGGCTCGCTGCCGCAGCGGAGGAACTCTCCGGAGCGGAGAAAGCACTGCGTGCCGAGGTCGTCGAGACCATCAGCCGTGAGTTCCGCGTCCCCTCCTCGCTGCCGAAGCTCCGCCATGAGCTTGCGGCACGGCTCAAGGGCTTCGCCGGCGTCTCCCTGAGCCTGGAATTGCGGGGCTTCGTCTCCATCGCACTCAACGAGTATCTGTCGGACGATGACTGGCTCGATCCACTGATCGTTCGGCTGTCGAACTCAGCCCTCGGCGACTGGTCCGACAGCGATGCGGCCGTCTTCTCCCGACGCGTCAAGGAGATGGCTGCCGCACTCGACCGGGTCAGCCACCTGTACGAGAGCCGCGAACAGAGCACCGATCAGGCCGAGAACCTCCAAGCGCGGCTGCTCACTCTGACGGACAACGACGGCGTCGAACAGCGGACGCTGATCTACGTCCCGGAGCAGTCCCGGCAGGAGGCCGAAAGTCTCGCTGTCAGTGTCCTGGAGCAAGCTAGGAACATGCTCGGTCCGGACGGCGCCCGCATTCTGCTTGCCGCCCTCGCCCAGCGCGTAACCGAGCCCGCTACCAACACCGCAGTCGAGAGGACGGAGTGACCATGACCGACGACACCACTCCCAAGAAGAGGGTCCGGCACGTCCTAGGCCTGTCCGGCGGCAAAGACTCCTCCGCATTGGCGATCTATATGCGTGACCGAGTGCCGGAGATGGAGTACTTCTTCTGCGACACCGGGGCCGAACTGCCGGAGACCTACGAGTACCTCAACAAGCTTGAGGCAGCGGTCGGCAAGCCCATCACAAGGCTGAACACGGACCGGGACTTCGACCACTGGTTGGAGGTTTACCAAGGCACGCTGCCGAGCCCCCAGATGCGCTGGTGCACCAAAAACCTGAAGATCAAGCCGCTGGAAGAGTGGGTCGGCGAGGACGAGGTGATCTCCTACGTCGCCATCCGCGCGGACGAGAACAGGCTCGGCTACGTCAGTACCAAGCCCAACATCACCGCGGTCTTTCCTTTCCGCGAGGACGGCATCGACCGCGAAGGCGTCGGTCGCATCCTCGACGAGGCTGGTACCGGTCTGCCGGGCTACTACGAGTGGCGCACCCGCTCCGGCTGCTACTTCTGTTTCTTCCAGCGCAAGCACGAGTGGGTCGGGCTGAAGGATCGTCACCCCGAGCTGTTCGACAAGGCTGTGGCCTATGAGGAAAAAATACGGCACCAAGGGACCGCCATGCAGGGGCGTGACTACACCTGGTCGCAGGGGGAGTCACTGCATCAGCTGATAGAGCGCAGGGAGGACATCGAAGCAAAGCATCAGGATGCGCTCGATCGCGCCGCGAAGCGTGTGAAGCCGAACCGGCCACTGCTGGAGGTCCTGTCCGACGCCTTGGATGCGGACGACGACGAGGCCGGCTGCTCGGTCTGCCACCTCTGATTGACCCCAAGTTCCCTAGTAGGCCCCGATAGTGATGGTTGATCACTATCGGGGCCTATTTTCGTCTCATCGCACCGACTGTCAGTGCCGCGTGTAAGGATGTTCCTCCATCTACCGCCGCTGCAGCCGGAGTGCCTTGAGGAATGGCGACACCAGACACCCACGAGCGCTCCGTCATCCGCCACCGCACTGAAGCCGGCCCTTCGCTGGACATCCGACTCGGCATCGCTCCCATGCTCGATGTCCCAGCCCACAGGGTCCTGCAGAACGACCTGGAGGAGCATGCCTCTCTCTGGGAACAAGCCCTCGCGGTCGAGAGCCTCGGCAGCGCACTACCTGACGAGGCCGGGCTTTACATGTTCGTCTGGCGCTCATCCATCAGGCTCGCGATGGCTGACGACTCCTGGAGCAGCTTCCACCAGGTTCTCTACATAGGCCAGGCAGGTGGATCAGGCCAACGTGGCAACACGCTCCGAAATAGGTACAAGGACTACAAGAAGCACCTCCGAGGCAACCCTGAGAACCTCTGGACCGAGGAGCCTCCAACCACCCGGGCCGGCCGACTTACGCACTACCTTGCCCTTCGCCCGCTGGAGTTCTGGTTCGCCACAGTTGAAGACCGCGCCAAGATCAAGAACCTAGAGGCCCGGCTGATCAACTTGTACAACCCGCCCCTCAACAACCAGAACCGGCCGAAGCTGCGTGGCCGGCTCAGCAGCATCCCCCAACCGGCCCTGCGCGATAGCTGACTTCAGCATCCCGACATCGAGGAAGACATGGCATCCAAGACCTTCGTCCCCGCCTTCAAGGCCCAGGTGGGCAACTGGACCTACTACTCCTGCCTGATGAGCTACGCGCAGGTGGCGCGCGAGATCAACTTCGCGCATGAACTCGGGGGGAACCAGGACCTCGGCACCATGATCCAGCGCGGCGTCGGAACCCGCACGGCGCAGATCACCGACTACCTGCTCAGCAACGAGAACCGTTTCCTCGGAGCCATCATCATCGCGGTCTGGGGCGGGGATCCCAACTACCTTGAAGTAACGATGGACACGGACGATGCGAACCAGGCAGTTCTTGCCGGCCTCGACCGCAACTTCGGCGTCCTCACCTTCGATGGAACGCAACAGTTCTTCGCCCTCGACGGTCAGCACCGGCTCAAGGCGATCAAGGATGCGATCAAGCGTGACCCCGACTTGGGCGGCGAAGACATCAACGTCATCGTCGTACCCCACTTCGACACCCCGGACGGGCGTCGCCGCACCAGGCGGTTGTTCACCAACATCAACCGCAACGCCAAGAGCACCAACGCGCAGGAGAACATCGCGCTCGACGAGGACGACAGCTTCGCCATTCTCACCCGCCGCCTGCTCGATGATCACCCCTTCCTGAGCCGGGACAAGGTCGTCCTCGTGTTCAGCAAGGTCGGCCAGGATGGGGAACTGGTCCTAGCCCAGCGCTCGATCACAGCCACTAGCCCCGCCTGGAGCACGATCGGCGTGCTCTATGACGTCGTCAAGGAAATCGGCTTCGACCTCCCGTGCACCGCGGAGCAGTCGACGCAACGGGCCACGGACGACCTCCTCGACCAGAGCTACGATCTCCTCGCGACACGTATCCAGGATCTCCTTGACGCCTGCGGGAACCTGCGCCAGCGCTATCTCACCGCCCAGGCCCCCAAGGATGTACGCGCGCCCAAGGGCCGAGATGGAGCAGGCCACCCGTTCATGCGCCCGGCGGTCCAGGTGCAAGTTGCACGGGCCGTACGACACATCCTGGAACAGGAAACACTGGAGTGGGAAGAGCTGATGAAGCGCCTCTCAGCCCTCGACTGGAAGATGTCAGCAGCGCCCTTCTCGTCCATGTGGATCGAGACTCCTGAGGGGAAGCAGCAGGGCAAGATGGCCAGCGGCAAGGACCACACCCAACTGCTCTACGACCTGCTTCTCGTCCACCTCGCCCCCCGCACAAAGGTACAAATCAGCAGGGCACTTCGTTCCTACTCCGACCTCATGAAGACCAAGTACCCGGTCCCGGTGGAGTCGTTGACTGCCCTTGTTCCGATCGAGGCTGACTGAACCAATCAGTGCCTCGAGTGAACGGCCTCACCGTCACTCGTATCGCCAACCTGGGAATCTCGCCTCAGCGGTTGACCGACGGCCTCCACCACGGGCATCCGCCGGGCGGCGGTGATCTGTAGTACATCACGAAGCGCCCACCCGTCCGGAATACTGCCCGACCCCGAAGCGATTGTTCGATAGAAGGTGCTGGGGTGAACGGGGGAAACCGGTGAACGATCTGAGACTGTTCCGTGTCGTGGATGGCCGGTCAGTCGAGGTCGTCGGCTCGGCGGTGGCGCTGGAGCGCCATCTGCAGACGCTGATCGAGGCGAACATGGAGGCCATGCTCGGGATCCGGTTCCTGGCCTCGGAGTACGCCACCGGCCCTCGTCACCGCGGGAGGATCGATTCACTCGGCCTCGACGAGAACAGCAACCCGGTCATCATTGAGTACAAACGTTCGAACGGTAAAGCGGTCATCACGCAGGCTCTGTCGTACCTGGCGTGGCTGCGAGATCACCGGCACGAGTTCGAGAGCCTGGTGAAGAAGCGGCTGGGCGACGAGGTGGCCAGCTCGGTCGACTGGACCAATCCCCGCCTGGTCTGCATCGCGGGGGATTTCACCGTGCACGACGTGAATGCTGTGGAGGAGATCGGGCGCCGCATCGACTTGGTGAGCTATCGCGACTTCGGGGGCGGGCTACTGGCACTACAGCTCGTCGCCTCCATGACCGGCTCCTCGACGCCGCCTCGGATCCAGGCCGGCGCCGTGAGTGCCCCGTCGGTCCTGCCTGCGGGCGGCGGTTCAACGGTCAAGTCCGTGCGGCAGATCTTCGAGAGTGCGCCCGAGTCCCTGCGGGGTCTGTACGCCGACCTCGACGCGATGCTGATCGGCCATGGCGATGTACAGAAGGAGTTCCAGCTCCACTACATCGTCTACCGCAAGATCAAGAATGTCGCCACGGTCCGCTTCCAGCCCCGGAGCCACACGCTCGTGGTACGGCTCACGGTCGATCCGGACACGGTCGAGCTGTGCGAGGGCTTCACTCGTGACGTGCGACGGATCGGGTCTCTGGGTACCGGCGACTTGGAGGTGCGGGTCCGGTCCCAGAAGGATCTGGCAAGGGCCGGCGACCTGGTTCGGCGCAGCATCGGGGGAAACTGATCCCAGGAGAAGGGGGTGTTCGGGTCATCGCTACGCCGATGACCCGAACACCCCCTTCTTTTTGGTTCAGCTGTGGTGGCTTGACGGACCCCGTTTCATTCCTCGGGGCCTGCCAGCTCGAGGTCCTCCTGAGTGAGGGCATTGCGAAGGCGCTGTTCGGCGATGTCCACGTAGTGCTCGGAGAGCTCGACGCCGATGAACTTGCGGCCCTCGCGCAGGGCGGCGACGCCAGTCGTTCCGGAGCCGGTGAAGGGGTCGAGGACCGTTCCGCCCGGCGGGCAGATCCTCACCAGCTCCTGCATCACCTCCACGGGCTTCTGCGTGATGTGCACGCGGTCCTTCCGGGGCTGGCTCGCGGTGTAGAGGCCGGGCAGGTAGACGGGGTTCCGGTCGGGGTCGACCGGGCCCTTGGTGCCCCAGACGATGTACTCGCAGGACTGCTTGAGCCTGCCCTTCTGCGGTCGGGAGACCGGCTTGTGCCACGAGGCGATCCCGCGCCAGGTCCAGCCGGCGGCCTGGAGCGCGTCGGTGGTGGTGGGCAGCTGCCTCCAGTCGGTGAAGACGAGCGCGGCGCCCGACTCGGCGGTGGCCCGGTAGGACTCGGTGAGCAGGAGGGTGAGCCAGAAGTCGTACGAGCGCTGGTCGCGGTTCTCGCCGGGGAAGTTGGCAAGGTCGTGCTCGGCGTCGCCCGAGGTGTACTTCGCGCGGGCACTGCGGCCGGTTCGTTCGCCGCTGGTTCGGCCACCGCTGTTGTAGGGCGGGTCGGTGATGACGGCATCGACGCTGTTGTCGGGGATGCCGGCGAGGGCGGTCAGCGCGTCGCCTCGGTGCAGGGTGTACGACATTGTGCGGTTCTCTCTTTCCGCGGGGACGGTCGTGCGGGATTCCGCGTTCCCGGAATACCGCACACGTGGCGTGATTCGCTCCCGGAAGCCACAGAAGCAGCCGCCTGAGGAGAGCGATGGGCTGGAGAGTAACCACCATCCCCGGCCGCACCTAATGACGCTCTGCCGCCACATCACGGGCCTCGACTGCCAGACGAGGCGTCGTTTGGCGCGGCCGGAATTCGTCTCTACAGTCTCGCCGTGTTCGACGGACGGGGCCCCGCTCCCGCCCTGTTGAGCTGTGCTGATGCGTGTTGCCTCGTCCAAGCGGCGGCCCGGAAGCACTCACGAAACGGCCTGGCATTTCGGCGAGGGGGATTCTCTGTGTGGCGTGTGAGATTAAGAGCGCGGCTGGCTGCCGCTCTCCAGTAACGGGGTTCCCAGGAGTCGGGAGTTAGCCGCTCCCGACCCCTGGAATCTCCATTCCCTGATCTCAGGTGTTGTGAATTCCCGACCGGTGCGGTGCCAGTGACCTTTTCGAAGAGAACGCTGGTGCCGCGCTGCCTACGAGTAAGGAGCTGCTGATGCAGCATGCCCAGGCACGCCCTTCCCCGACGTCCGACTCCTGCGACCTCCGCTCGGCGGACGGCCTGCGGCCGTGAAGGCGGGCGCGGCAATAGTCGGGTCCGTGGCTCTTGGCCCACTACTGCTGATCGCCCCGCTCGCTATGGCTCTGGCCGGCGCGAGCAGTGCCCAGGCCGCCTGTGCGAGCGGCGATGCACAGGCTGTGGATACCGCGGCGGTCGCCAAGCAGGTGGAGTCGATCCTCAAGGGCGGCGGGAAGGCCACAGTGTCGGTCCCGGGGCTGGACGATCCCGCGGAGCAGATCCCGAACGCCAAGACGATCCAGGCCACGGGCGTCGCCATGAAGGTACCGGCCCGGGGGCAGGTCGTGGCTCTGGCCACGGCCCTGCAGGAGTCGGGGCTGCGGAATCTGGACTACGGCGACCGGGATTCACTCGGCCTGTTCCAGCAGCGCCCAAGCCAGGGCTGGGGAACGGCCCAGCAGGTCCGCGATCCGGTGCACGCCTCGACGAGGTTCTACGAGACTCTACTCAAGGTCCCAGGCTGGCAGTCCATGACCGTCACGCAGGCGGCACAGGCGGTCCAGAAGAGCGGCTTCCCTGACGCCTACGCCAAGTGGAAGCCGCTGAGCACGGCTCTACAGAAGGCCATCGCCACGTCGCTGTCGGAGGAGTCGAGTTCCGACGGAGGCGACGAGGGCGAGCAGACGGATGCGGCTCCCGGCGCGTGCGGCACCGGTGAGGACGGGGCCAAATTCGGTCCGATCCCCGCAGGCTCCGTCCCCAAGGACTACAAGATCCCGGCTGATGCGCCCAAGTCGGTCCGCACCGCCATCCGCTGGGGTCTCGGTCAGCTCGGCACTCCGTATCAGTGGGGTGGCGCGTGCACCGATCCGCACGGCCAGGACCCAGTGGGCCGCTGCGACTGCTCGTCCCTGATGCAGATGTCGTACAAGGCCGGGGGCGTCTCGATCTCCCGGACCACGTACACGCAGGTCAAGGAGGGCAAGTCGGTCAGCGTCGACGCCCTCAAGCCGGGCGATCTCCTCTTCACCCGCGGCACGTCCGAAGTCCCGGAACACGTAGGAATGTTCATCGGCGACGGCCTGCTCCTGCAGGCGCCGCGCACCGGTGACGTGGTCAAGATCTCGACCCTCGCCGAGTGGCGGCCGGACGTCCTCGCTGCCCGCCGGATCGTCTGACCGACCCCCTCCCCTCTCCTCTCGCTCCTCCCCTTCCGGGCCTTCGCATGCCCATATTCGTACTGGAGTTCTAGTGAAGCTCATTGAGCATGCCCAGTTCCTGGCGTACAACCCCGGCGTCACGCCGAGCGAGGGCGGCCTGCCCGGCCTCGACGTCCTGAAGAAGGTCATGGGCAGCATCAACCTGTTCGGCATCATCGCCGTAGTCGGCGCCCTCGCCATCTCCGCCCTCGTCTGGGCCTGGGGTCACCACAGCGGCGGCCACCAGGCCGAGGCCAACGGCAAGAAGGGCACGGTCGTCGCCGCCGGCTGCGCTCTGCTACTCGGCGCGGCCAACGGCATCGTCGCGTTCTTCTCGGCGATGGGGACGCAGGTTCACTAATGCCGAAGAAACGTTTTCCTTCCGCCAGGGAGCGGAGGCATGGAGCCCCCTCCTCGGTCCTGCGCCGCGCCTCGATCGGCGGCATCGTCCTCGCCGTTCTGCTGGCCGTCGCCGGACTGCTCGCGTACATCACCCGTGCGCAGAGCCCGGCCCCGCCGAAGGCCACCCCCGCGCCAGCGTTCTCCTCGGCCTCCCCCTCCCCGGCCGCCACCGCGCGTACCGCGGTGGCGGTGGCCTCCCCGCCCAAGACGACCGATGCGATCGAGTTCGCCAAGGCCGCCACCAAGGTCCTTTGGACGTACGACACCCGGTCCTTCTCGCGGGCCGAGCACCTGGCCGGCCTTAAGCGGTGGATGACCAGCGAGAAGAAGTACGCCGACTGGAAGTCGGTCACGGACCAGGTGCCCAGCCCAGTGCTGTGGTCGCGGATGCACGACAACGGGCAGCACGCCAGCGCCACGGTAGGCGAGGGCCACTTCCCGCAGGCGTTCAAGACCGCCCTGGCCCAGGACCCCGGCGCGATCACCGAGGCGTACGTCTACGCCGTCACGGTCACCGGCAAGCAGTCCATCGCCTGGAAGGGCTCCGGTGCCGGAGCCGAGTCCCGCTCGACGACCCTCGCCGTCCAGTGCCGACCGGACCGCGACTGCGCCCTGGTCGGCGTCCTGCCGAACGTCGCGCCGTGATCGCCCTCAACCTGTGTAAGGAGGTGCCCTCATGGGGGCTTGCGACCTTCCTCTGATGAGTACGGTCTGCGACACCGTCGGCGGTGTCGTCGGCGCGACCGGCGAAGCCGTCACCGACGGCATCGGCGCCTGGATCGCCAAGTCGATGGGCGAGATGGCCCAGGCCGCGGCGGACCTGGCCTCGAAGGCCGTCGACAAGACCACCGCCATCGATCTCAACGCCGAATGGTTCAGGAGCAACTACGAGCTGATCCTGCCCATCGGCCTCATCCTCACCGTCGGCACGTTCTGCCTGCAGCTCACCCGCGCCGCCTGGCGCCGGGACGAACGCGCCCTCGCACAGGCGGTGTACGGAACCGCGGCCGGCGTCCTGTTCGCCTTCGCCGCCATCGCCTGCACCACCGTCGCGATCACTGTGGTCGACGCACTCAGCGCCGGTCTCTTTCAAGCGGCCAACAGCTCCGTGGACGACGCGGTACGCCGCATCATCAAGGTCAACGAACTGGGGGCGATGTACGGCCTGGGCTGGGGCGTCCCCGCCATCGTCGCACTCGGCTGCGCGGTGGGCGCCTTCCTGTACTGGGCGGTGATGGTCGCCCGCAAGGTCGGCATCCTGGTCCTGGTCACCCTGGCCGTGTTCGCCGGGGCCGGCGGCGGCTGGGAGGTCGCGCGGCGCTGGCGGCGCGGCTGGATCGAGGCGACCAGCACCCTGATCGTCTCCAAGCTCCTGATGACGATCGTGTTCCTGCTGGGTGTCTCCGCCGTGGGCAAGACCGACGCGAGCGACGGGCTGAGCGCCCTGTCGGACGCGATCGCTGGCATCGTCGTGATGGTCCTGGTGCTGCTCTGCCCCTACGCCACGTACAAATTCGTGCACTGGGCGGCCGATGGCGGCGGCCACGACGATCTGCACCGCACCGGTGTCGCGGGTATGGCGGTCGCCTCGGGTGCGGCGAAGACCGCGGGGCAGCTCGCTGTGCAGGCCGGCACGGGGATGCGGGCTCCGCAGGGACCGGCGAAGGTGCCGGGCCAGGGCTCCGGTGGCGTCGCCTCCGGGATCGACCCGACCGGCGGATCCGGCGGCGACACCGAGCCGAAGCAGACCCACTTCCGCTTCGGTGAGGACCCGGGTGCCACCGGCGACAAGGGCCGTGCGCTGATCCGTCGCCCTCCCACGGACGGCGACCGCGGAGTCCCGCTCATCCAGCGCCCCGGCGAGAGCCAGTCGGCCGACTCGGCACCGGCGGTCTCCGGGCCGACGCCACAAGGCGCCGCAGTCGCGCAGCCGCAGGTCACGCACCTGGACCCGCCAGCGCCACGGCGCAGCGGCCCTCCTCCGCAGGGCGGCGCCACCCCGCAGCGGTGGATCTATCCCGGGCCGGCGGACCGGCGGGGCTCGTAGCCCGCAGCTGACGGGGCGGACCGAGGTCCCGCCCGGCTCGCCCCGTCTTCCTCTTCTTCCCTCTCTTCACGTTCCAAGGACGGCTTCGTCATGCTCCCTGACGCTTCCCACCCCGATGGTCCGGCCACGGTCAAGTTCCCTCACCGGTCTCGCCGGGGCGTGCTGCTCGGTCTCTCGGCTCCTCAGCTGATCGTCGTCGCGGTCTGCGGCCTGCTTCTGCTCGGCGTGCTGCTCACCTCCGGCGTGACCGGAGCGCTCAAGCTCGTCCCGCTGTGGGCCGTCGTCCTCGCAGCGGTCTTCATCCGACACCGTGGGCGCGCACTGGCCGACTGGGCCCCGATCGCGGTCGGGTACGCGCTCCGGCGCTTCCGGGGCCAGCTGGTCTGGCTCGCCCATCCGTCCACCCGGCCGCAGCGAGAGGGCCTGCTCCACCTGCCCGGCACGGCCGCGTCCCTGCGGGTGGTCGCCTCGCGGGACGGACGCCTCGGCGCGGTGCACGATCCGCACCACGGCACCCTCACCGCCGTGGTGAAGGTCTCCTCCCGCGCCTTCGCTCTGCTGGACCCGGCCACTCAGACCGGCAACGTCTCCGGCTGGGGCCGTACGCTGGCCGCGCTGTCGCGCAGCGGGCACATCGCCCGCGTCCAGGTCCTGGAGCGCACTGTCCCCGACTCCGGCGACGCGCTCAACCGCTACTGGCACGAGCACGGCAACGCCCAGGCCCCGCTCGCCGGTCCGATCTATAGCGACCTGCTGGCCGCCGCCGGCCCCGCCGCCGCCCCGCACGAGGCGTACGTCGCCCTCGCCCTCGACCTCAAGGCGGCCCGCCGCCTGATCAACCAGGCCGGCGGCGGACTCACGGGGGCCTTCGCCGTCCTGTCCCAGCTCGCCTCCACCTTCGACCAGTCCGCCCGTACGTCCGGGCTCGCGCCGAGTGGTTGGCTGCCCGCGAGCGAGATCGCCGCCGTGATCCGCACCGCGTACGACCCCAAGGCGTCGGCCGCCCTCGATCGGTGGTCCGACTCGGGCCGTCCGCAGGCCGACTCCGCTGCCGCCGGGCCGGTCGTCCTGGTCGAGAAGGCCGACCGTATCCAGACCGACTCGGCCCACCACGCCACGTTCTGGATCGAGAACTGGCCGCGGATCGAGACCAGCCCTGGCTTCCTCCACCAGCTCCTGTTCACCACCGGCGTGCGCCGCACCCTCTCGCTGAGCTACGAGCCCAAGGGGCTGGACGCCGCCCTGAAGGACGTACAGCGCAAGAAGGCCACCGTGATCGCGGACGCCACCGAGCGGGCCCGCAAGGGCCAGGTCGACTCCGAGGAGGACTCAGTCGAGTACGCCGACATCAAGCAGCGCGAGCGCCAGCTCATCGCCGGACACGCCGACGTCGCACTCACCGGCCTGCTCACCGTGAGCGCGGACACCGACGAGGAGCTCAACGCCGCCTGCGCCGCCATCGAGACCGCGGCCGTCGCCGCCCTCGTCGACCTGCGCCTGCTGACCTGGCAGCAGGCCGAAGCCTTCACCAACGCCGCTCTGCCGCTCGCCCGCCCGTAGCGCGGCCCAGCACCACCGACCGCGCTCTACCGAAGGGCACACCCATGCCGACCGAGCCCCTGCCCGAACTGGCTCCGGACTTCGTCCCGTTCGCCACCGCCGCGCTCGACTTCCACCGGGCCATCAACATGCCCGTCGCCCCGGTCGCCGCCAGCCGCACCGAACTGGACTCCCTGCACGCCCACCTGGTCGCCCTGTACGGGCTGCTGGACGCGCACACCGCCCGGACCAGCCCGGTAGCCGCCGCCGAGGGCGACCACCTGAGGGCCTGCCGCATCCGGCTGTGGCAGGCAGCCGAGCACCTCCACGCCGCGTACCACGCGGCCCCGCACCCGGGCACTGGCCGCCGTCCCACTCGGGAGGCGTGCCGGGCCCGCCTTCCCGAGGGCGCCCCCGACCTCACCGTGTGCCAGCGCCACCTGGCCACCGCCGCCCGCGTCCGCCGTGACCACACCCCGGCCGACCTGCGCGACCCCTTCACCGGCCTCACCCGCCACTGACCACCGGAGCACCACCGCCATGCCCAACCGAACCACCCGTGCCAGCGCAAGTCCGCTGTTCGTCCCCCGCAAGACCGACCGCCGCACGGCCCGCGCCGCACGCGACCAGTTCGCCGCCGCCCGCGACAAGGCCCGCCACGCCGCCCGACCCGAAACCCGCCGCACCACGACCGGCATCGATCCCGAGCTGCGCGCCACCTACCCGGCCGCCGGACGCCCGGGTCCCGCCTCCGCCCGCGGCGGCCGGCTCAAGCTCCCCGCCCACCGGATGACCACCGCCACCGCGTCCGGCGCCTACCCCTTCCTCGCCGAGGGCGGCCTGGGCGCCCAGGGCATCTACGTGGGCCGCGACGTGCACGCGGAGGCCGCCTTCACCTACGACCCGTTCGCGCTGTACGGGCGGCTCGACGGCTTCACGAACCCGAACATCCTGCTCGCCGGGATCATCGGCATGGGCAAGTCCGCCCTGGCCAAGTCCCTCGCCGTACGCGCCGTGGCCTTCGGCTACCGCATCTACGTGCCGTGCGACCCGAAGGGCGAGTGGACCGTGGTCGCCCAGGCGCTGGGCGGGCAGACCATCGCCCTGGGTCCCGGCCTTCCCGGTCGGCTGAATCCGCTGGACGCCCCGGCTAGGCCGGACGGTGTCAGCCAGGAGGACTGGGCCAGCGAGGTCCGCAAGCGGCGCCTGCTTCTCCTCGGCTCCCTCGCGAAGACCGTTCTGCGGCGTGACCTGCACCCGATGGAACACACCGCCCTGGACGTGGCACTCGACCAGGCCGTCGCGCACGCCGAAGCCGCCGGCACCACCCCGCTGCTCGGCGACATCGCGTACGTACTCGGCTCACCCGAGCGGCTCGACGCCGCACTGGGAGACCTCTCCGGGCGCCTGGGACAGGCAGCCGAGGACCTGGCCCACGCACTGCGGCGCCTCGTCCACGGCGACCTGGCCGGCATGTTCGACGCGCCGAGCACCGTGGCCTTCGACCCGGCCGCGCCGATGCTCTCCATCGACCTGTCCCGCCTCGGAGGCACCGGCGACGACACCGCACTCGTCCTCGCGATGACCTGTGCCTCCGCGTGGATGGAGTCCGCGCTCGCCGACCCCACCGGTGGACGGCGCTGGGTAATCTACGACGAGGCATGGCGCGTGATGCGGCACGTCGCCCTGCTGGAACGCATGCAGAGCCAATGGAAGCTCAGCCGAGGGCTCGGCATCGCCAACATGATGGTCATCCACCGCCTCAGCGACCTGCTCACCGCGGGCGACGCCGGCTCCCGGGGCCGTGCACTCGCCGAGGGCCTGCTCACCGACTGCTCCACCCGGATCATCTACCGCCAGGAAGCCGACCAACTCGGCTCTGCCGCAGCCCTGCTGGGCCTCACCGGCGTCGAGACCCAGGCCGTCTCCGCCCTCACCAAGGGGCGCGGCCTATGGAAGGTCGCGGGCCGATCGTTCATTACTCAACATCTGCTCCACCCGCACGAGCGCGAACTGTTCGACACAGACGCCCGGATGCATACCTGAGCCACCCGCCCGCGATCAAGCGCCCCGCCCGACGGGAGCCGACGCCTCGCGCCGGCTCCCCCTCCCCACGCCCTCCGTACGGGAAGTCTCGCCCATGCACCTGAAGCGCACCATCCGTCGCGGCCTGCGCCGCCTCGTCCAGCTCTACGCCGACGCCGCACGCGGTCACACTCCCATGGCTACAGGCTCATTCGGCCCTGAGGAAGCGGCCCGACGAGTGAACGGCCGACGCCCTGCCGAGCACGAGGGCGGCGACACGCGCCATGGCTGAACTGGCATGGATGACGCTGGACAAGCACCGAGAGCTCGGACTCACCGCCTCCACAGCCCAGGACGACCTCGGCGCCGCGCACCAGCTGCTGCTCGATGCCGGCTTCTCCACCTGCCACCCCGGCTTCGCCTACGCCCTCGGCAACAACCATCCGGTCGATGTCCGGGCGACGCTTCAGCAGCTCTACAACGACGTGGCCACCCACTACGTCGCCATCGACGACGCCTCGCTTGACGACCCGGCGCGCGCGACCTCGGCCCCGCTCGGGCGCTCGCAGCCCGCGCAGCACATCCCGGTCGCATCGCCCGGTCGCCCGGACTCGCGGCGGGATCTCGCGACGTTCGCCGAGGAACTGTCGGCCCGACTCCCCGGCACCTGGGCCGTCACCGTCCACAAGCACGCGACGGGTGTAGGCCAGTTTCCGCTCAGCGAGCGGGTCTGGGGGCGCGGGCACGTGAGCTGGGCCCTCTCCGAGTTCACGCCGCACCGCGATGCGGTGCTCAGCAGCGAATCGGGCGTCGAGCTGCTGGTCATCGACCGACCCCTGCGCAAGCACGAGTTCCTCGTCGCCGCGCTGGAGCCACGACGCAGCGGGTTCGCCACAACCAACGAGGCGCCCAACGGCATTGCCGTGAGCGCCCACCCGGTGCGGGCAGCGTCCCAGGTGACCGCCCGCCTATTCCCCCGATACGACGAGGCCGTTCACCAGGCCCGTATCGAACAGGTCGCCGCGTCGGTAGCTGCCGGGGCGCGCGTTCTGGCCGAACGGGACGCCGTCTCGGACAGTCTGTGCGATGCCGAGCACTGGCCGCTCGACGAGCGTTACGGCCTACGCCAGCAGGTGCGGGACGCGGAGATGTGGGCGCAGTTCGCTCCGTTCCTCGAGCACGGTCCGGCCCTGGTCGAGCACGCCGAGGAGACGCTCCCCCTCCTTGACCCTGCAGAGCGTATGGCCGGGCGCTGGTCCTACCGGCTACGCACCCTGCGCGCGGCGCTGGACGGCGGCGCCCGAGTCCAGGCCGAGTTCGAGGTGGTCGCCGAGGCGCTGCTGCCCGACCATCCCCATGCCAAGGCAGACTTCGCAGACGCCGTGGCGATGCGTAACGCCGAGGGCTGGCATTACTCCCTGACCTGGATGGACAACGCCGGCGTCCTCGTCGACATCGCGCGCGCCGAGAAGGCACCGCCCCCGCCACCGACCCGACCGCTCCGTGCGCAGCAGGTCCGGTCGGCACGCGCCGAGGCTGCCCGTTCCTGGTCTCCGCACGCCGCTCGCCAGATCACGGCGGCGATCGAGACGGCTGCCGGTCCGCCGGCCATCCGCTTCTTCAACTCCAGTCAGTTGCCGCGCTCACGCTGACTAGCGCGGATTTCCGGCCACACCAAATCCGTCTTCCGGCCGCATCCTCGTCCTCCCCACTGCCCCGACTTCTGCGAGGTGCATCTTCGTGGCGGAAACCCGCCCGCATATCACCGTCGGTAACCACGACCGGTTCGGCGTCGTGGCGGCGACGTCGCACGACAACCACGTCGCCGAACACATCCTGCGGCTCGTCGGCTTCGAGCGGCTGCCCGGCAGCGCCTTGTACGGCCTGACCGACCCGCACCGCGATCCCATCCGGCGCGGATCGCAGGCGGTCCAGTCCCTGCGGGCCGCGCAGTACAGCGTCAAGGCCGATGTCGCGTACGACCTCCAGCCCTATACCCGGCTCGGCACGGGCCGGGGCCTCCTGGAGCGGCTGGAGAAACCTTCCGCCTCAACGGTGACACCCGCGGCCCAGCAGCGCAGGTCCCAGGCCGCCACCGCCATCTCTCCGGCCCGCGCGACCGCGACGCCGGCGCGGCAGCCCGATATCGCCGTCGAGTACCGCCCCGCCCCCTCCGCCCCGCAGCCGGTCCGCACCCGCTAGACCGCACCCACCAAGGAGCCCGCGCGATGACTCTGCAACTCGAACCGGACGTCGCGTTCGGAATGCACCCCGACTACGGAGTGGCCGCCGCCGTCGCGGACGGCCGACCGTTCCTCGACGAGGTCCTGCGCAAGCACCACTTCCGCTACAGCGAGTACCTCGACGTCTACCTGCTGGCGGACAACACTCCCCACAACACGGCGGTACGGACCGTGGCCAGGGCGACCCGCGAATTCCAGGACGCCGGTCTGTCCGTCGCAGCCGATCCCAGGATCATGATCCCGCCGCCGGTCCCCACTCCGGACGGAGCGCCTGCGCGGGCGACACGGCCCGGCCAGTCCATTACCGCGCTGACCGGCGAGCTGCACGAGCTGCGTCGCGCGGCGGACGTCTCCGAGGTCCTGGGCGAGATCCTCGACGAACACCACGGCGTCGTGCTCGACCTGGAGGAGTTCATCGACACGGCCGCCGCCTGGTGCGAGCGGCTCGACACTCCGCATGGTCACGAGCTGGGCCTTCATCTGCGGAACGTCGCCCATCACGTCGCCTTCCTCGGTGACCAGCTCGTCGGCGCCCAGCTCGAACTGGCCGTCATGCCCGACGTGACCCCCGAGAACGCCCCACCCCTGGCCGAGGTGCCGCTGCCCGAGCGGCAGGAGTGGCTCCGAGTCACGCACACCGCGCGAGCGCGCGCCGCCATGGCCTCGTCCCCCAACCGCCCGGCCAACGCCCCGAAGCCGCAAGACGAGCCAGCGACGCGCCTCCAGGCCACGCCGACCGCCCCGATTCGTACGCGCTGATCCGCCCTTTCCAACTTCAAGGAGTCCGGCTCATGGCCGTGAAGAAGTTCTGGACCATCGACCACACCTGCGGTCACACCGCCGAGGCCGACCTGTCCGACCGTCCGGCCGACCGCCGTGCCGGATACGCCCGCTGGCTCGCCGGCCGGGACTGCGCCGACTGCTGGCGGGCCGCCCGCGCGGAGGACCCCGAGTCCACGGCCGGGTGGCTCTCGAAGCAGAGGGTGACCGAGCAGGCCGAGGCCGAGGCGTGGTCCGCGCAGTACCGCATGCCCCCGCTGGACGGCACCGACCGCGCGGTCGCCTGGGCCACCCGCTGTCGCCACCAGCTCGTCTCCTCCGCGTACACCGCGCTCGTCGTCGAAGGAACCACGAGCGAGGCGGAGTGGGAGGCCATCGAGAACGCCGTACGGCCGCTGACCCGCGCCGGCTGGTGGCTCGATCAGCGCGATGCCGACCCCGCGGACCTGCCCGAGCTGCTGGACGCCGCCTCCACGAGCGACCGGCCGACCGAGAACCCCCACTTCTGAACGGACAACCCCCACGATGCCCACCCCGCCCGACGTCGTCATCACACGCCATCCGACCGGCAATGTCACCGCCGAAGGCGGAGACGAACTCGCCACCACACTCCTCAAGCGCGCGGGCTTTGTCATCGAGACGACGCCCCGGTCCTTCTGGTATCGCCTGCCCTGGGACATGGGCAAAGCCCGCGAGAACCAGATGGCCAGCCACGCGGCCCGCATGCTCACCGCCGTCGGCTACCGCGTCGACCTCGGCACCGATCTGCACGTGGGCCCCCTCACCACGCCCTCCGACCCCCAGGGCAAACACGTCCACGGCCACCAGGTCCTGCGGCTGACCGACGAACTCAACGGCGCCGAGACGTACGAGACTGCGGCCGGCCTCACCGAGCACGTCCTGGACCCCCACGATGGTGTGCTCGTCCGCCTCAGCGAGTTCTTCGAAGCCGCCGCCGAACAGGCCAAGGCATCCGAAACCGACGCCGGTTGGGATCTGTCCTACGACTTCGCTGAAGCCGCAGCGACGCTCACCGACCTCGGCGAAGACCTGCACGACGCCGCCGACCAACTGCGGGCACTCAATCGGCCGGCGAAGCCGAGCTGGCAGGCGCGAGTCGCCAACTACTACGCGACCGCCCCGGCCACCCAGCGCGCGGGAACGTCCGCCATCACGCCCGAGGCACCTGCGGACACTCCACCGCCCGCGTCCAGGCCGAACCGAACGCGCTGACCAATCCGCCTCATCAGAAAGGCCGTTGCGTGTCCTTCCTGCACGAAGAGTACGGAACCGACGTCGAGATTTACCGCAAGCCGTTCAGCAACGAGGTGATCGCCGACTGCGGCGACCCGCGCGCCCACGAGGTGCTTGCCGCGTGCGGCTTCGTGAAGAAGACCGTCCCGCCGCACTACGTCTGGCACCAGCTACCCGGCGGGCTGTCCGAGGAAGAACAAGCGCAGCGGGCCACGCGCGCCGCGTGTCTGCTCCGGGCCAGGGGCTTCGACGCGAACGTCGCCGAGGACCTGGTCTCCGAGGAAGCCGTCGCCGCCGTGCGCGACGAGATCCTGCGGCACCGGATCAGCGGCGTGGCCTCGTCGTCCTCGCCGACCGCCGGCCCGGTCGCACCACCCGCACCCCCGGACACCATGGCCTCGGCCGCGCCCGCGGCTCCCTCCACCTCCGCCCACCGCAGCTGTTAGGAGCCCCTCGTGATCACCAGAAGAACCCGCCGGCCCCAGCCCATCGCCCCTCTCGCAACACGTAACGGGACCGCGCTTTGTCTCCTGCACGCACCAGCACGCCCTCGACCACCACCGGCACCGACTTCCTGCTGTACCTGATGCTGTCCCTCGCCGGCCTCGGGATGGGGGCCGGGACGCTGGCCTGGTTGTTCGGCAACACCGCCCACACCCTCACCAGGTCCGGCCCCTGGACCCCGTACGAACCCACCGACGCGCTGCTCCACCCCCACGAGGTCTGGCCGCACCTTCCACAGCCGGTCCTCGTCGGCGCCTGCTACGTCCTGCCCGCACTCGTTCTCCTGGCCGCCGCGCTGCTCGGCGCGAAGGTGTGGCTGCGGCTGCGCGGCAACCCCAAGGGGCTGGCCGACCAGCGTGACCTGGCCGACCTCATGCCCAAGAAGATCGCGGCCAAGGCGATCGATCTCCGTCCGAGCCTCAAGGGCACCAAGCCCAAGGACGTCGTCCCCGACGACCGCGGCGTCCTGCTCGGCACGCTCACGCCCGGCGCACGCGAGGTCCGCTCCTCGTGGGAGGACGTGATCCTGGCGATCATGGCACCCCGGTCCGGAAAGACCTCCGGCCTGGCTATCCCGGCAATCCTGCGCGCTCCCGGACCGGTACTGCTGACCTCCAACAAGGCGGCCCGCGACGCCTACACCGCCACGCTCGCGGCCCGCGCCGAAGCCGGCACAGTGTGGACGCTCGATCCGCAGCAGATCGCCCACGCGCCCCAGATGATGTGGTGGGACATCCTCGCCGACGCCCGCGATCTCGCCGGAGCCCGCCGTCTGGCAGGGCACTTCGTGACCGCCTCCGTGGACGAGTCGAACGCGGGCGACTTCTGGTCCACCGCCGCCGCGAACACGCTCACCGCGCTGTTCCTCGCCGCCGCCCGCGACCGGCGGCCGATCACCGACGTCCTGGCCTGGCTCGCCTCGCCGGCCGACCGCTCCCCCATCGACCTGCTCCAGGACGCCGGACTCGACGCGGTCGCCGCCCAGCTCCAGGGCACCGTGGCCGGCGCCGTCGAGACCCGCGACGGCATCTTCGAGACCGCGCGGCAGTACGCGAGCTGCCTGCTCGACCCGGCCATCGCCGCCTGGGTCACGCCGCCCAGCGGCCTCGGCGAGATCTGCGAGTTCAAGCCGGAGGCGTTCGCCACCAGCAAGGACACCCTGTTCCTGCTGTCGAAGGACGGCGGCGGCTCCGCCTCGGCGATCATCGCAGCCGCTGCCGACGCGGTGATGCGCGCGGCCGTCGTCCAGGCCGAGCGCGACGGCGGGCGGCTCGACGCCCCGCTGCTCGCGATCCTCGACGAGGCCGCCAACGTGTGCAAGATCGCCGACCTGCCGGACCTGTACTCGCACCTCGGCTCCCGCGGCGTCATCCCGATCACGATCCTGCAGTCCTACCGCCAGGGCGTCCGGGTCTGGGGCGAGGCAGGGATGGACGCCCTGTGGTCCGCCGCGACGATCAAACTCGTCGGCTCGGGCATCGACGACGCCGACTTCGCGGACAAACTCAGCCGCCTGGTGGGCGATCACGACGTCCGTACGGTCTCGGTCTCCACCAGCGAGTCGGGCAAGTCCACATCGGTCTCCATGCGCCAGGAGCGCGTGCTGCCGGCGGACGCGATCCGCGCCCTGCGCAAGGGTTCCGCCCTGCTGCTGGCCACCGGCATCCGCCCCGCGCTCCTCGACCTCAAGCCCTGGTACCGGGAGCCGGACGCCGACCGGCTCGGCGCCGCGTCCGCCACGGCGACCGCGGCGATCACTGAGCGCGCGCTGGCCAAGAACCTGCGCCGAGACGACTTCGGTCCGGCCGCATGACCCCGGTGCTGCCAGGTGCCCGGCTGGCGAGACGCAACGGTGCACGCCCCCAACCGTCGCGTCCCTGGGCCTTCGCCCCCATCTCCTTGAGGTACTCCCATGTCCCACCCCGCCCCGTCCTGGGCTTCGATCCGCCGGTCCGAGCGCCTCGCCGGCACACCCGTCGTACGGCGCGGCGCCGACTGGTGGCTCGTGTCCCCGTCCGGCTCCCTGCTCGCCTCAGACCCCGCGTTCACCGGTGAACTGGACCGCTTCGCCGCCGACCTAGCCGCGGCCGACCGTGCAGTCGCCGAGATCCGCGCCCAGGGCAAGCCCCCGCGCAAGGCACGGCCGTGACCCCGCTCGTCCACGCCGAGCAGGCCGTGCTGGGCGCGATATTCCTAGAGCCCGGCCAACTCGACAGGCTCTCGCCCTGGCTGCGCCCGGAACACTTCTCCCGCCCCGCGCACACGGCGATCTACGCCGCGATGCTCCAGCTCAAGACCGACGGTCACCCGGCGGCAGCCACAACGGCCGGCTTCCCCGTCCCGCTGGCCTGGGTGACAGACACGCTGCGGGAGGCGAGCACACGGACCCGCGGGCTCACCGCCTCGTATCTGCACTCCCTCGCGTCGGCGTGCCCGCGCCCCGACCACGCCCCGGTGTACGGGCGGATGGTCCTGGAGGGGGCCATCCACCGCAGCGTGGCCCAGCACGCCGCCCGCCTCCACCAGGCCGCGCTCGCCGACGGCCGGGCCGGAACGGTGGAGGAGACTCTGCACCACGCCCAGGTCCTGACCGACGTACTCGCCGACCTGGCCCGCGGCTGGGGCACCGAGGCACGTCCCGTGCAGCCGCCCACCCCGTACGCACCCCAGGCCGAGCGCCCGCAGCCGGTGGGCGAGCAGGTCCTCGCCGACGAGGAATTCCTCCTCGGCTGCCTCGCCTCCCGCCCCGAGCAACTGCTCGGCCTGGTGCGGCGGCTCCGCCCCGGCGACTTCGCCGACCCGGGCCATCAGCAGATCTACCGCGCGCTGGGAGCCCTGCACCATCGCGGCGAACCCATCGACCAGCTGACCGTGCTGTGGGAGATCCAGCGTCGCGGCACCCTCGCAGACGGGACGCTCGACACCGAGCGTGTGATGCGGATCTGCGATCCGCTCGTGGGCGGGGCCGCCGAGCACTTCGGCGAGCAGGTCGTCCAAGCCTCCCTCGTCCGCACGGCTGCCCTCGCGGCCCGGCAGGTCGGCGCCCTGGCCAACCGCGACGCGCTCGCGCCCGGGCAGCTCATCGGCTACGCCCTGCACGCGCTCGGCCCGCTGGACGACGTGCGCCGCCGACTGCGCCTCGCGCACGAAGCCGAACCCGAGCAGCGGCGGCCGGCAAGCCGTCCCGGTGCGCCGCCTCCTGCCGCCCGTATCGACGCCGCCCGTGCTCGCAGCCGCCTCGCGGATGCGACGGCCCCCGCGGCGCCGGTCGCGGCCTCCTGCGCCGCGCTTCCCTCCCGCCACAACCTTCGGAGTCCGTCATGACCGACCACACCGGCCGCGCCGGCCTGGAGAAGGACGAACTGTGCGCAGTGGCCGGGGAGTTCGAGGAGGCCCGCCACGAGATTGTCGGGTCGTACACAACGAACTCCCTGCCTGACCTCGTCACCGCGTCCCACCACCTCGCCGCGCTGACGGGGCTGGTGAAGGACCTGTCCGACGAGGTCCTCTTCCGCGTCACCGACAACGACCCGGGCCTCGACTTCGGTCCGGTCATCGCCGCGTACACCGGCGCGTCCGCCCCGGCGGGACGCGCCGTGACCAACTACACCGAAGCCTTCGAGCAGCTCGGTTTCCTGCGTCAGCACGCGGAAGCCCCAGCCTCGGCAGACCTCCATGGCGCCCGCCAGGCCGCGTTCGACGTCGTGCAGGACCGGCTGGACCTCACCGTGGACTCGCTGCAGGAAGCCTTCGTCGCTCTGCGGCACGCTGCCGACCGGATCGATGGCACCCCGCCTCGTGTCCTCGCGGCACTGAGCCGCTCGGCACGCCCAGCGAACTCGATCTACCGCGTCCCGGCCGAGCTGCCCGCGACCGAGCCGATCCGTCTCGCCTACATGCCGGTGTCCCGCCATGCGCGCTGATCTCCAGGCAGCGGCGCACCCGCCGTCGATCGGGAGCCTGTGTTCCGGGTACGGCGGTCTGGATCTCGGCGTCCAAGCCGTCCTCGGCGGAACGATCGCCTGGCATGCCGAGGTCGATCCAGGCCCAGCCCGGATCCTGTCCCGACACTGGCCGGCCGTGCCCAATCTCGGCGACATCACAGCCGTGAACTGGGCCGATGTCCCGGAGGTGTGCGTCCTGACGGCCGGGTTCCCCTGTCAAAGACGTCTCGGTCGCCGGCCGTCGCGCCGGACTGGCTGATGGCACCCGGTCCGGTCTGTGGTTGCACATCGTCCGTGCCATCGAAGCCCTCAACCCGTGCCTGGTGGTCATCGAGAATGTCCGAGGACTCCTCACCTCCCCCGCCGGTTCCCCTGGCGACGTGGAACCCTGCCCGTGGTGTCTGGGAGACACCGCAGGCCAGCCTGCTGTGCGCGCACTCGGTGCCGTACTCGGCTCCCTGGCCGACCTCGGGTTCGATGCGCGCTGGTGCGTGCTTCGCGCCTCTGAAGTCGGAGCCCCGCACCGCCGTGAGCGCATCTTCCTCGCCGCCTGGCCCTCCTGGCGGGCCGCCGTTGCTGAAGACGCCGACGAGCAACCTGGCGACGAACGGAGGGAGTCAGCACCCGACGAAGAGGAAGCAGGGCGGGCACGGTCCGAATCTGGCGGACGAGGTCGAGTGGCTGCTGCCGACACCGAAGGCGTCGGACGGAGCCAAGGGATCGCCCAACCAGCGTCACGGGAACGGGGGCCTGACACTGCCCTCGGCGGCTGCCCGACTGCTGCCGACCCCACGGGCAAGCGACACCGGCACTCCGGGACGCCGACCGGGCGCGGACTTCCGGCCCCCGCTCTCAGCAGTAGTGCTCCTCATGTTCACGACTCAGACGCCGACGGACGAAGGGCGTGGGGACCGTACGCCGCCGCCATCGCCCAATGGGAGAGGGCAACGCGCCCGGCGCCCCTGCCCACGGACGAGGCGGGGCGCCTCAGCCCGCTGTTCGTCGAGTGGATGCAAGGGCTTGAACCCGGCTGGGTGACGGCCACTCCGGGACTGGGACGCCCAGCCCAACTATCCGCTCTGGGCAACGGAGTCGTGCCGCAGCAGGCCGCTCGCGCGCTGGAGATCCTCGCTCCTCCCGTCGCGGTCTGCAGCCATCACGGCTCGCGGTGAACGGCGCTCTCTACACCGGATTCCCGGCCTGGCCAAACCCGGTTTTCTTCGGATCCTCGCCACCCCAACCACCCGATCTTGCGGAGGGGTAGCGATGGCCGAACCCGCTCAGGAGAGCGAGCCGATTCGCGTGGCGGACCACGATCTGGACGACCTGGTCGCCACGGTCGCGAGGCTGGTCACGGAGAGCCGTAAGCAGGGCGAGACGCTCGCCCAGCTCACCAACGACGCCCCGCCCCCGGACGACGAGGGCGACGGAGCCGAGCGCGGTGATGGCGAGGGCTCGGTCGCCGCGACGTCGGCGGCCGAGCCAGGCGACTCACAGGAACGCCCGGCGTCCATCTTCATCCTGGCCCTCGACGGCAAGGCATACGTCGAGGAACTCGCGGCGCTGACGAGTTGGGTGCACGACCTGCTGCTGCCGGTCTACGGGCGGGAGATCACCACCGGCCGGCCGTGGTGCCGGCAGTGGCAGGAGCACCCCGAGGCCGTGGCCCGCCTCCATGCCTTGTGGCTGGCCTGGCAACAGCTCACCGACACCGAGGCCGGCCTCACCGGCCCCTCGACATGGCACCGCGACCACCTCGACCCCACTCTTCTCCAACTCCGCGTTCCCGACGGTCCATTCGGGGCGTGCACCACCAGTCCGACCCGCCCCAACCACCGGCTCCTGGCTTCGCCCGAGCCCGCGGGAGCCTGACATGACCGCCACATACGAGCCCCAGGCTCCGGACTACCGGATCGACGGCTTCGAAGCAGCCACCGAGCGGATCGAGGAGGACTTCTTCTCGGTCACGCTCTCGGACGACATGTTCGTACCCCTCGCCGAGCACCACAGCGACGACGGACGCGACAGCTACCTGCTGTTCCACGACCGGGCGGCCATCTGGGACGTACCCGGCACAGCGGAGTACGTTGCGTTCCACCTCACCCGAGACGTGGAGCAGCGGACCTTCGACTTCGAGTACGAGCGGGCCCCCACCGTCCCGCTCGCCCAGAACTGGCTCATCCGCCGGGGCTGCCCGCCGGAGGCCACCGCTCCGAGCCGCAACCACGGGCCACGCCCCGCCGATGCGCTCACCTCGCGGCTGGAGGACCTGCTCCGGACCAATCCCGATGGCCGGTACGAGGTCATCGCCCACCACACCGAGACCCCGGGCTCGTTCAACTTCGGCGCCGAGGTGCGCACCCTCGTCCACGACAGCCACCCGGACTCGGCGCACGCCCCTTACCGGCTCTTCCTCGAAGAGACAGCCAAGGACTTCCGCTCCTACACGGTGCGCGACGGAGCCTTCGCCAACGCCGAGGCGGCGGACGACTGGGCCATGGACCGCAGCACTCCTCTCCCACTGGCACCGGCCCCGGAGGCCACGGTCGTCCACAGGGCCCAGGCTGCCCGCACCCGCTCCCCGCTCGCCGGAACCGCCAGCATCGCCGTCCCCCCGGCGCCCGTCGCGACTCCTCACCCCGTGTCTCCTTCCGCACCGCGCTCTCACCGGGGTGCGCGGTGAGCCGGGCGCGGTACGCCTTCGCGGCGCACCCTGAAGCCCTGGCCGATCTGCGCTCCGTTCCTGAGAGCATCCGCGACCTGGCCCTGCTGGAGCTGCAGCACCTGGTCCACGGCAACGAACGCGGAGCGGCGCTGACCCGCGAGCTCGCGGGCTGCCACAAGATCTACGTCGATCCGGAGACCCGCTGGCGCATGGTCGTCCAGTACCGAGATGCCCCGGCGACCTCGCAGCACCGCCGCGAGATCTACCTCCTCGCGGTCGGCGAGCGCCAGGACCAGGCCGCGTACCGCACCGCGGCTCGCCGCCTGGACCGCGAACGTGAGGCATCCGCCGGGACCGCACCGCTCCATGGCCGCCGCGCCCAAGCGGCACGGTCCCGATCCCCGCACGGGAGCGCAGGTCCGGCACACGCCGGTTCGCCGGCCCCCGCCGCTTCCACGGCTCCGCCGCGTGCTCGCCGCCGGTCATGACGCCCAGCCCCTCATCCGCCGCCCGGAGGTACCTCCCCATGTCGCCTCTCGACCTCGGCGGTCTCGCCCCGAATACCGAGGTCCTCGTCGCACCCGTCCACCTCGCGGGTCCCGGGACGAGGGAGGCCGTCTTCAGCGTCCTCGACAACGCCGCCGGCTGGACGAAGACCGTCGCTTTCGACACGGACACGTACTACGCCAGCCCGTGTCAGCGAGTCCGTATCGCCAACCCCGTGGAGAGCGCCTATGGCGGCTGGACGACCACCTACGCCGAGGACCCGCTCGGCGTTCCGGATTGGATCGCCACCTTCGACCGCAACACGCCCCGCGAGATCATCGTCGCCTTCACCAAGACGCTCGTTGACAGCCTGCCCAACCACTTCCGCGACTACTTCAGCGGCGGCAAGCACCACACCGGCCTCGGCCAGGAGGACGTGCTGCGCCAGAGCAACTGGGAGCCGGTTCATGGAAGTGGGCCGTACTGGATCGTCTCGCCCGACAGCCGCGCGGCCCTGCGCACGCGCAGCGGATGGCTCGACGAGTACACCGAGCTGCTGACGCCGGAGAAGTCCATGTGGCGACTGTCCGGCGGCGTCGATCCCGTTCACGTGCCGACCTGGAGGGCCTTCTTCAGCAGTAGTACCCCACTAGCACCTGCGCGCCGCTGCCGCCGCCGCTCTCACCAGCGCGGACGCTGTGCCGCGTTTCGCCGGCGACATCCCCGAACGCCACCGGGACCTGGTGCACGTGCGTCTCGCCGAGCCGATGGCCGCCGTGCCCCAGGCTCAGGCGGCCCTGGCCCGTCGGCCGTACGCCGTCCACGCAGCCGCGCCCGGGGCGGAGGCCGCAACCTCGCCCGCATCACCTGCCGCGCACGGTCGTTCACGCCGTCAGCGCTGACGGCCCGCCGCTCACACCCGGAGATCCCGCATGCCCTCACACACGCTCGACGGCGACGTCCACGTAACCCCGCTGTACCTCGCCGGCTCCACCACCGTCGGCGACCCGGCGATGCAACCACTCCTCGACCACGGCTTCATGGCGCACAGCGACGAGCTGGCGAACGTCTACGTCTCCTCCCCCGACCAGCATGTCCGGCTCGGTTTCCTGCCCGAGGGCCCGGACAACACCTTGTGGAAGGTCGCCGCCCACAGCGACCCGTTCGGGCCGCCCGACTGGCTGACCACCTTCGACTCCAACACGCCGACGGAGTTGGTGACCGCCTTCACCACCGCCCTCGCCACCAGCTACGCCAAGGATCCGGACGCCGCCTTGACCAGTCCGCGGCGACCGGCCGAGGAAGGCTTTCGGCCCCTGGAAGAAGCCGGATGGAAGCGAGGGAGCTGGCAGCTCACCACTCTGTTCACCGCGCCCGACGAACTCGCCGGCCTCACCTACAGGGGCGGGGTCCTGGATCGGCACGCCGAACTCCGCGGCGACCAGGACCGCTGGCTGCTCTGGGGCGGCCGGGACGGCTTCAGCTCGCGCTGGTACGCCACGTTCACCTCCAGCGTCCCCGTAGATCTGATCACGGCGACCACCGCCCGCCTGGCCGACCCCAGTCCCGTGCTCCGTTACGAGCTCGAGGTCCCGGAGCGAAACCGCGGCGCCGCCCGAATACGTCCCGTGTCTCCCCAGGTGCCAACTCCGCTGGACGTCCGACGTGCCGCAGCCGCACGCGCACGCTCCCACGTGGGTCACCTCGTCCGCCGACCACCAGCGGCGTCCGCAACGACGGGCAGCCCCAGTGCTGTCCCACCGACCCGCCTCGCCCATCGACGGCGGGCCGCGGCGGCACGCTCGTGAACGGCAGCCCGCACCGACGGCCTCTCACGCGCACTGGCACGTTCGACCACGATGCAGGTAGAGGCCGCTCGCGCCCGCTCAACCGAGGCGGTCGTGGTCGTCCCTACGTACCCAGGACGCCGGCGGGCGGCGGCTCCCGGCACCACCAGCCCGGCAGCTCGCACGAGCCGCCGCTAGCTCACGTCGGCCCCACGACGCTCCAGGTGAGTTCGCCCCCGCCAGCGCCCACCGCCAGCTCCTCGACGCTCAGATCGATCCGTCTGCCGTCCGCCATGCGGGATCGGCCCAAGGACGCCGCTACCACGTCATCCACGGTCTCGTCGTACGTACCCATCTCGTGGTCCAGCACGTCGCTCTTCCCGCCTTCCATCGGTCGCCCCGGAAACAGCTCCCGGGGCGACCGATCCATTCCTCCGAGTGGTCACAGGCGGGCGCTGCCATGGCCAGTTCGCCCACGGCAGACGCCCACCTCTGGGAAGGACTGGAGACCTACTCCTCGACCATGTCAACGTACGACCGCTTCGAAAAACCACAGGTCAACGAAGGGTTTGCTGCTCGTGACGCTTACTGCCACCGCCCTGTCCCATGTCCCCGCCGCACCTCGTCACTCGGCGCTCGGCGACCGCGAGTGGCTGCTCGACTGCCACTGTGCGGGCCCGGTCGTCGACCTCCTCAAAGGCCGGGGGTGGGACGTCATCGCCGACCTCGCCGCCAACGTCCACTGCTCCAGCCCCGACCAGCGTGTGTACGTCGGGTTCCTCCCCGAAACCAAGGAGGCGGAGCGCGGCGAGTTGTGGCACATCCAGGTCAAAGAAGCCGACGGACGGGTGGCATGGAGCCAGACCTTCGGGTCGAGGGTCCCGGCCCAGGCCGTCGCCGGGTTCCTCGCGGCACTCACTGGCTGTTGTTCTTTCGAGTGTGATCGGTTGGTTTCCGCAGGTCAGGCATAGGCGCCCCGGTGGTGCGGCAGAACTGTTCCAGCATGTTGCTG
>NZ_JBEYTM010000012.1:0-182299 GCF_040643055.1 Streptomyces sp. NPDC047515 | reverse complement strand
GTTGATAGGCCAGATGTGGAAGCCCGGTAACGGGTGGAGCTGACTGGTACTAATAGGCCGAGGGCTTGTCCTCAGTTGCTCGCGTCCACTGTGTTTGTTCTGAAATAACGAACGGCCGTGTTGTTCCGGTGTTGGTTAATTTCATAGTGTTTCGGTGGTCATTGCGTTAGGGAAACGCCCGGTTACATTCCGAACCCGGAAGCTAAGCCTTTCAGCGCCGATGGTACTGCAGGGGGGACCCTGTGGGAGAGTAGGACGCCGCCGAACTCCTTTTACGGAAAAGCCCCGTGCCCTTGTGGCACGGGGCTTTTCTGCGTTTACCCCTCTTTTTCCGTTCAGTCGGCGGTGACCAGGTGGGTGTCATAGGCCAGGATGACTGCTTGGACGCGGTCGCGGGATCCCGTTTTGGCGAGAATGCGCGTGACATGTGTCTTCACCGTCGATTCGGCGAGGTGGAGCCGCTCGGCGATCTCCGTGTTGGTCCAGCCCCGGCCGATGACTGTGAGGATTTCCCTTTCCCGTTCGGTGAGGCTCGTGATGCGGGCGTCCAGCGTCGTGGGGCCGCCGGGCACGGCCGGCAAGTGGTGTGCGTACGCGTCCAGAAGGCGGCGGGTGAGGCTGGGTGCGACCACCGCGTCGCCGCTGGCCACCGCCCGTATGCCGGAGAGGAGTTCCTCGGGCAGCGTGTCCTTGATGAGGAAACCGCTGGCGCCGGCACGGAGGCCGTCGTACGCGTACCGGTCGAGGTCGAATGTCGTGACAATGAGGACACGCGTGCGGGCACCGGCCCTGATGATGCGGCGCGTGGCCTCGATGCCGTCCAGGAGCGGCATGCGGATGTCCATCAATGCCACGTCCGGATGGTGCTGGGAGACAAGGCTCAGAGCCTCGTGGCCATTGGCGGCCTCGCCGACGACCGTCATGTCGTCCTGGCTCTCCAGCAGCATGCGGAAGCCGAAGCGTTGCATCGGCTGGTCGTCCGCGATCAGCACGGTCGTCACGAGGGGATGTCCTCCAGAGGGAGTCGGAGCCGTACCCGCCAGCCGGCTGTGGCCGGAGTCGTGGGTGTGGCCTGCGTCAGCAGTGGGCCCGCTTCGAGTGTGCCGTCGTAGAGCGATGCCCGTTCACGCATCCCGGTGATTCCCTGCCCGCCTTCCTCGGGTCCGTCCCGGGTGGTGCCCGTGTCCGTGATCAGGGCTTCCAGCTCCTTCGCCCCGTAGGTGAGCGTGACCTCCGCGGTCAGCGACGGGTCGGTGCCGCCGTGCTTCAGCGTATTGGTGAGGGCCTCCTGCACCACTCGGTAGACCGTCAACTGCCGCCCGGCGGTGGGCGGGTACGGCGGAGGCGTGCCCCGGACGCTCAGGCGCACGGGGAGGCCCGCTGTTCGTACGCCGGTGAGGAGCGCGTCCATGTCGTCGGGGGTCGGCTGCGGGGTGCGGTCGGCCTCGGCGGGGTGGTCGCGCAGGACACCGAGCAGACGGCGCAGTTCCATGAGGGCCTGTCGGCTCGTGGTGCTGATGGCATCGAGGGCCTGGGCCGCCAGGTCGGGGCTCTTGGCCGCGGCGTAGGCGCCGCCGTCCGCGAGGCCCGTGATGACGGAGAGGTTGTGGCCGATGATGTCGTGCATCTCCCGGGCGATCCGGGTCCGTTCGGCGGCTGCCGCGAGCCGGGCCGGCTGGTCGCGTTCGAGCTCCAGCCGGTGGGCGCGGTCGACGAGGGCCTCCGTGTACTCCTTGCGCGTTCGGACCACGATCCCCAGCAGGGCCGCGAGTGCGAACGCCCAGAGGTGGGGGACGAACAGTAGGTCCCAGCTGTCCGGGAAGCGCACCGAGCCGACCACGAGCGGGGCGGTCACCAGGGCACCCGCCCGCGCCAGGGCTCGCGTGGGCAGCCGTAGCGCGATGTTGAAGACGACGATCTCCTGCAGGTAGGCGGCCTGGACGAGCGCCCCCGTCCAGACATTGATCAGGGCGAACGGGGTCATGAACATCAGCACGGCCGGCGGATGGGTGCGGCGCCACAGCAGCGGTGCGGAGAACGCCACGCTCATCAGCAGGACCACGGGTTCGGGCGCGTTCTGGTTGCCGGCCACGGTCCGCCAGCCGCCCGTGGTGAAGTCGAGTACGGCGGAGATCACCCACAAGGTGGTGAGCAGTCCGTTCCAGACCACGGGCCGTCGCAGGTCGAACGCGCGGACGCGCCGGAGCAGTTGCTGGAGGTGGCCGGTCAGTGCGGTGGTCCCCGAACCCCGGTCCTTGTGGTCGTCCGTCACGTGTCCATCCTCGTGGGCGGCCGGCCCGGCGTCATGCGTCGCGTCGGCGCAGTAGCAGTGCGGCCGCGGACAAGGTGGTTCCGGCCCACAGGCACAGGGCGAACAGGGCTGCGCCCACGGAGGCCTCGCCCGGGAGCGGGGTGGCGGAGCCGAGGGCGCCGGCCGCCTGGGTGGGGAAGTATGTGACGGCGGTCTTCACCGCGTCGTACGGCAGCATGGAGAGGACCTCCGGCAGGATCATCACGCCCCCGATGAACGCGCCGATCGCGCCCGGTACGGAGCGGATCAGGGCGCCGAGCCCGAGCGCGATCAGGCTGAGCAGGGTGATGCCGACGGAGTTGCCGACGACCGCGCGGAACACGCCCGGGTCGCCGAGTGAGGTGGCCTGGTCGGTGTCGTGGAGGAGCGTCCGGGCGATGACGAAAGTGAGCAGGGCGGTGGTGAACATGACCACGAAGACGGTGGCGGTGAAGACCGCCGCCTTCGCCCACAGGACCGGGAGTCTGCGCGGGACCGCGGTGAGCGAGGCGCGGATGAGGCCTGTCGAGTACTCGCCCGCGGTCACCAGGATGCCCAGGACCACCGTGCACAACGTACCGAGCACCGAGCCGTAGAGCACCAGGACGACCGTGTCGACGTCGGAATCGCCGCCGTCGGAGGTGTATGTCGCGCCCATCACCACGCCGATGCCGAGAACCAGGGCGGACGCCGAGATCAGAGTGATCCAGGAGGAGCGCAAGGACCGGAGCTTGTGCCATTCGGAGCGCAGGACCCTGGTGGCTGTGACTCGGTACGGGCTTTGTTCCGGGTGTCGTTCCGGGCGGGGGGTCGGGTGGCTGACCGCGGTCGTCATGCGGGGGCTCCGGTCGGTTCGGGGGCGGCGATCCGGTACTCGACCGACTCCTGGGTCAGATCCATGAATGCCTGTTCCAAGGAGGCGGTCCGCGGGGTGAGTTCGTACAGGGGGATGGCGTGGGCGGCCGCCGTGCGGCCGATGTGTGCCGCGTCCGTGCCGCGGACCTCCAGTTCGTCGGGGGCCGAGGCGGGGCCGGAGGCGATCTCGATGCCGGGGCCGGTGAGGAGCTCGCGCAGGTCACGGGTGCGCGGGGTGACGACCTTCACCGACGCGCCGCCTGCGGTGGCCACGAAATCGGCGACGGTCGTGTCGGCGAGGAGCCGGCCTCGGCCGATGATGATCAGATGGTCGGCGGTGAGTGCCATCTCGCTCATCAGATGTGAGGAGACGAGGACCGTACGGCCCTGCTCGGCAAGGGATCTCAGCAGGTTGCGGATCCACAGCACGCCTTCCGGATCGAGGCCGTTGACCGGCTCGTCCAGGATGAGGGTGGCCGGATCGCCGAGCAGCGCGGCGGCGATGCCGAGGCGTTGACCCATGCCGAGCGAGAAGCCCTTGATCCGTTTGTGGGCGACCGTGTTCAGGCCCGCCAGATCGAGGACGTGCTCCACGCGGCCGCGCGGGATGCCGTGGGTGTGGGCGAGCGCCATGAGGTGGTTGAAGGCGGTCCGGCCGGGGTGGACGGAGCGGGCCTCCAGGAGCGCGCCGACCTCGGTGAGCGGCGCGCTGTGGGCGGCGTACGCCCGTCCGCCGATCGTCGAGCGGCCTCGGGTGGGTGCGTCCAGGCCGAGCAGCATGCGCATGGTCGTCGATTTCCCGGCGCCGTTCGGCCCGAGGAATCCGGTGACGGTGCCGGGCCGGACCGTGAAGTCGAGGCCGTGGACGACGGTGGTGCCTCCGTACCTCTTGGTGAGTTCGTATGTCCTGATCATGCGGTCGACGCTACGGAGGGGGCGTGCCGCGGGCATTGGACCCGGGGCGGGATGTGGCGGGGCGGGTAGTACCGGGGTACGACGACGCCCTGCCCGGTGAATGTTGTTTGCACAGGTCGGGTGCCCATGGAAAGGATCGGCGGATGGAACATGTGATTCGAGCGGTACGCGCCGATGAGTGGCCCCTGGTCAAGGAGTTGCGGCTGGCCGCCCTGCAGGACCCGGCGGCGCCGATCGCGTTTGTGGAGACGTACGCGCGGAGCGCGGCGCAGCCCGACGAGTTCTGGCGGGACCGGGCGCTCGGTGCCTCCGAGGCCGGGAACGGTGAAGTGCGGCAGTTCGTCGCCGTGGGGCCCGGCGGGCGGTGGGACGGCAGCGTCACCGTGCTGATCGAGCGGCCGGACGCGGAGGTGCGCTTCGGGGAGGCGGTCGACGTCCACCAGGCCCATGTGGTCGCCGTGTTCGTACGGTCCGAGGCGCGGGGCGGGGGACTGGCGGAGGCGTTGTTCCGGGCCGGGACGGACTGGGCGTGGTCGTTGGGTGAGCCACGGATCGAGCGGGTGCGGCTGTATGTGCACGAGGACAACGCGCGGGCCGCGGCGCTCTATCGGCGGGTCGGATTCGTGGCCACGGGACATTCGGTGCCCGTGCCGGGCGATCCGTCCGCGCGGGAGCTCGAATACGCGGTGGGGCGGCCGGCGGTGTAGGTGGCGCGCGGGGCCCGTTCGGTCAGCCCGTTCAGTGTGAGCCCATGAGCTCCTGCGGCCAGCGGGAGCGGGCCTGCTCGCGGGAGCGGAGGAGGGCCAGGGTCGGCAGGCCCGTGGCCTGCCCGGTCGACAGCAGCTCCGGGAGCCGGGGCAGGGGTGCCACCGCGGCGACGTCGTCGAGCACGAGCGTCATTGGTGGGTCGAGCCGACCGTCGGTTGACCGCGCGGCCATGCGGCGGCCGTGCTCGACCACGTGCGAGGCGAGTGCCGTGAGCAGGGGCATTGCTCCGGGACCCGAGCGGGGATCCTCGATCGGTTCACCCACCACATAGAGGGTGCCCCCTTCGTCCGCGAAAGATTCCAGCACGAGCGAATCCGCCCGGTTGGGCATGCAGGCGTCGCGGATGTGGACCGAGGAGAGCGCGGTGAAGGCCCGCACCGTCAGTTCCTGTGCCATTTCGCGGCGTTCGGGGTGGGCGGTGAGCGCGGACTCCAGCAGGCCGGCGAGTCCGGAGGCGGCTTTGGGGTGGGTACGGAGCAGGCGCACCGGTTCGTGGGCGCTGCCACCGAGGGCCCAGCGGTGGACCTGGCGGAAGGGGCGGCCGTCGATGGCGGCGGCGTGCAGCCAGCACTTCAGGAGCGTTTCCGCGGTGTCGGCCGTCGTCGCGTCGATACGGGCCTGCGGCCGGACCGGGGCGAGGAGCGCCGTGGAGCGCGCGGCGGCCGTGTCGGGCTGCTCGCAGCCCGCCGTGGGGGACCAGTGGAGGCGGGCCGGGGTGTCGCAGAGGTGGCCCGGGTCGTAGACGAGGACCGGGCCGAGCTTGGCGCGGGCGTCCTTCGTCTCGGCCCAGACGGTGGGGTCGGAGGTGACGACGAGCGCGGGCCCGTCGGCCTCCTGGATCGCCTGGACGACGGTGGGGCGGCGGGTGGCGGCCGGTCCGTACACGACGAGGGGGGTGCGGGGGGCGGGGAGCGCGGCGGCGTGGGCGGGGAGCGGATCGGTGTCGGACGGTGCGTGCTCCACGGGGGTGGGCGCGGGTACGGGGGGCGGCTCCGGGGCGGAGGTCGTCGCTGGGGCGGGTGCGACCGCCGGGTACTGGAGCGTCTGCTGCGACTGCGACTGCGACTGCGACTGCGACTGCGACTGCGACTGCGGCTGCGGCGCAGGGGTGGGAGCAGGGGTGGGTACCGGCTGGGGTTGTGATGGGGCCTCGGTACGGGGTTCGGTGCGGGGCTCGTGCTCCTGGGACCGTACGGCCTCGACTCCGTCCGCGGCCATGCCCCCGCCGCCGTACCGTTCGTCGCGCTGCCGCGCGCGTACCGCCCGCCAGCGGGCCACCACGCCCAGCACGAACACCGTCAGCACCACCAGCACCATCAGCTCGCCGATGAACAGGCCCCAGAACAGGCCGTACCCGGAGAGTGCGTCCGCCGGGGTGTTCGGCCAGGCGGCCGGGAGGTCGTGCGGGGCGGCGACGAGTCGACGCATTGCCAGCGGAGTCTCGGTGAGGGAGACCCCCTCCGGCCAGGCACCGTGCGCGAGGAGTCCGGCCAGGCCGGTGGCCGTCCAGGCCAGGAGCGTCAGCCCGAGCAGGAAGGCCAGCAGCCCTATCAGCAGCCCGTCCGGGATGCCGCCGCTTCCACTGCCCCCGGTACGTACCTCGCCGCGCCCCGCCATGTCATGCCACCGTTGACTCGGACGACTCGTTCAGCCGTTGTTGGTGCTCGATCCGGGCCGCGCGCTGCTCGGCCTCCAGCTCGGCGGCGCGTACGTCCTCCGGGACGAGTTCGGTGGCCGAGGACTCGGTCATCGCGCGGTCGGTGAAGACCAGCGGGCGTTCCGCCTCGGTGATCAGGTGTTTGACCACCTGGACGTTGCCGTTGACGTCCCAGACCGCGATGCCGGGGGTGAGGGTCGGGATGATCTCGACCGCCCACCGGGGCAGGCCGAGCACGCGTCCCGTCGCTCTGGCCTCGTCGGCCTTCTGAGCGTAGATCGTGCGGGTCGACGCCATCTTGAGGATCGCCGCGGCCTCGCGGGCCGCCGCTCCGTCGACGACGTCGCTGAGGTGGTGGACGACGGCCACGAACGACAGACCCAGCCGTCGGCCGAACTTCAGCAGGCGCTGGAAGAGCTGCGCCACGAAGGGCGAGTTGATGATGTGCCAGGCCTCCTCGACCAGGAAGATGCGTTTCTTCCGGTCGGGCCTGATCCAGGTGTGCTCCAGCCAGACGCCGACGATCGCCATCAGGATCGGCATGGCGATCGAGTTCCGGTCGATGTGCGAGAGGTCGAAGACGATCAGCGGGGCGTCGAGGTCGATGCCGACGCTCGTCGGCCCGTCGAACATGCCGCGCAGGTCACCGTCGACCAGCCGGTCCAGGACGAGGGCGACATCCAGGCCCCAGGCCCGTACATCGTCTATGTCGACGTTCATCGCCTCGGCGGATTCGGGCTCCGGGTGGCGGAGTTGGCCGACGATGTCGGTCAGGACCGGCTGCCGGTCGCTGATCGTCTCGTTGACGTACGCGTGGGCGACCTTCAGCGCGAAGCCGGACCGTTCGTCCAGGCCGTGTCCCATCGCGACTTCGATGATCGTGCGGAGCAGGGCGAGCTGGCCGGTCGTGGTGATCGCGGGGTCGAGCGGGTTGAGCCGGATGCCGCCGTTGAGCGCGGTGGTCGGGTCGAGGCGGATCGGGGTGAGGCCGAGCTCCTGGGCGATGAGGTTCCATTCGCCGACGCCGTCCTCGCCCTGGGCGTCCAGGACGACGACCTGGCGGTCGCGGAAGCGGAGCTGGCGGAGCACGTACGTCTTCTCCAGCGCGGACTTGCCGTTGCCGGACTCGCCGAGCACCAGCCAGTGCGGGGCGGGGAGCTGCTGTCCGTACAGCTGGAAGGGGTCGTAGATGTAGCCCTTGCCGGAGTACACCTCGCGGCCGATGATCACGCCGGAGTCGCCGAGGCCGGGGGCCGCGGTGGGCAGATAGACGGCCTGGGCCTGTCCGGTCGACGTACGGACGGGCAGCCTTGTCGTCTCCACCTTCCCGAAGAGGAAGGCGGTGAAGGCGTCCGAAAGCGCGGACAGCGGATCTCGCATGGCGTGACCGACCTCCCTCTCGTTTCTCTCGGTTCTCTCGGTCGTTCTGGGATCAGCGACGGATGCCGGTGGCGAACGGCAGGGTGTTCACGAAGGCGCGGTGGTGCTCGCGGTCGCACCACTCCAGCTTGAGATACGACTTGCCGGCCGAGGCCCGGATCGTCCGCTTGTCGCGGGCGAGGGACTCGGGCGAACGCGAGGACACGGTGATGTACCCCACCAGGTTCACCCCGGCCGCACCGCTCGCGAGGTCTTCGCCCCGCTGGTCGAGCCGGCCGTGTGCGGCGATGTCGCGCGGGTCGACGGTGCGGTTCATCTTGGCCTGACGGCTGGCTTCCGCCTCGTCGTTGGTCTTCTCGGTGAGCATCCGCTCGATGGCGACCTCGGTGGGTTCGAGGTCCATGCAGACCGCGACCGTACGGATCACATCGGGTGTGTGGACGAGGAGAGGGGCCAGGAAGTTGACGCCGACGGGTGTCATCGGCCATTCCTTCACCCAGGCCGTGGAGTGGCACCAGGGCGCGCGGGTGGCCGACTCTCGGGTCTTGGCCTGGAGGAACGTCGGCTCGACCGCGTCGAGTTCGGCCGGCCAGGCGTTGCGCTTGGTCATGGCCTGGATGTGGTCGATGGGGTGGTCGGGGTCGTACATGGAGTGCACGAGGGAGGCCAGCCGGCTCTGGCCGAGCGGCTGGCGCACCCGGATGTCGGCCTCGGCCAGGCGGGCGCAGATGTCGGTGAGTTCGCGCGCCATGACGACGGCGAGGCCCGCGTCCCGGTCGAGCTTGCGGCCGGCCTCGGGGCGGGCGGCGCGGGCCATGGCGTTGGCCTCGGCGGCCAGCTCGCGGGTGTAGTGCATGCAGGCGACGAGGTAGGCGCGGTGCTGCTCGCTGGAGGTGGAGACCATGGACTGGAGCTGGTCGTACGACTCCCGCAGCCAGTCCGGGGACGTGTGGTCGCCGCGCTGGGCGACGTCCTTGGCGTGGGCGTCGGGGTCGGCGGGGAGGGTGCGGGCCAGCATCTGGATGCGGGTGACGAAGCCGTCGCCGTTGGCGACGTGCTTCAGCAGCGTGCCGAACCGGTCGACGAGGGCTTCCTGGTCCTCGCTGTCGCGCAGGCCGACGCCGGGGCCCTCGATCTCGATCGCGGCGGTGACGGTGCGGCGGTCGGCGTGCAGGAGTACGGCGATCTCGTCGGGTCCGAAGGGGGCGGCGAGCCAGTTGATCCGGCCGATGCCGGGGGGCGGGCCGATCTCGACCTCGCGCCCGTCGGCGCCGACGCCCGCCTCCATGGCGCCGGAGCGGTAGGCCGTACCGCGACGCAGGGAGCGCTTGTAGCTGCGGTTGATTTCAAACCATTTATAGAAGGTGCGGTGTTTGTACGGGAGGTACACGATCGCCAGGGCGAGGATGGGGAAGCCCGTGAGCAGCGCGATCCGCGGGGCCAGGTAGGGGACGATCAGCCCGCTCATCATGCCGAGGAACGCACCGGCGATGATCAGCGCGATCTCGCCGGTCTCGCGGTTCTTGCCGACGATCGCGTTCGGCCGGGCGCGGCCGATGAGATACGTACGGCGGGGCGCGATCGTGTGGGACGGAGTCGTCAACGCCCTCCACCTCCCGTGCTGTTGTTACCTGAACTGCCTGATCCGCCACCTCGGGGGGAGCGGCTGCCGTGGGGGGTGCCGGAGGTCGGTCCCGATCCGCTGCGGGGCGGAGGTGCGGCGGCGGAGACGGATCCGCCCCCGCCGCCGGAGTTGCGGGAGCTGTGCGCGGCGACACCACCGCTGACCGCATTGGCCGGCCGGGCCCCGCCGCCGCTGCCACTGTCGCCGCTGTTCTGGCCGCTGCGGCTGCTGTGGGTCTTGATGCCCTGGGAGACGAGGGCGGCCGGTGAACTGATCATGGCGGCGGCCTGGGAGCCGTCGGTGGCCTGCTTGCGGTTGGTGCGGGCGCCCTGGATCTCGTCGCCGAAGCCGGGGACGAACCGGTAGATCATCGCGGAGGCGAAGATCGCGAGCAGGATGATGGCGAGGCCGGACACGACGGCGGAGAACGCGTTCGGCCCGTCGTCCTGGGAGAGCGCGCCGGCCAGCCCGAGCACGACGACGATGACCGGCTTGACCATGATCACCGCGATCATGATGCCTGCCCAGCGGCGGACGTGGCCCCACATGTTCTTGTCGACGAGCCCCGCGTAGACGACGGTACCGAGGAGGGCGCCGACGTAGAGCAGGGCGGCGCGGATGACGAGCTCCAGCCAGAGGATGCCGGCGGCGAGGATCGAGACCAGCGAGACGACGATCAGCATGATCGGTCCGCCGCCGATGTCGGAGCCCTTCTTGAGGGCTTTGGCGAACGATCCGAAGAAGACGTCCGTCTGCCCGCCGGAGGACGTGGCGATGATCTCGGTGACGCCGTCGGTCGCGGAGACGACCGTGTAGAGGATCAGCGGGGTGAACGCCGAGGCGAGGACCGTCAGCCAGAGGAACCCGATGGCCTCGGAGATCGCGGTGGTCAGCGGCACGCCGCGGATGGCGCGCTTGGCCACGGCGAGCAGCCACAGGACGAGGGTGAGAACGGTGGAGGCGGCGAAGACGATCGCGTACTGCTGGAGGAACTTGGTGTTCGTGAAGTCGACGTTGGCGGTGCTCTTCACGGCGTCGCTGAGCTTGCCGACGATCCACGCGGCGGCGTCGGCGCAGCCGCGAGCGAGGGAGGAGAGGGGGTCGAGGGCGTTGTCGGGGCTGCTGGGGACGTTGGAGGGGGCGCCTGCGTCGCCATCTTCGCAGTACTGCTTGGCAGGGCCGATCAACAGGTCGCAGGCGTTGTTGCTCTTACTCGGGCTCGGAGATGGAGACGGGCTGGGGGCGGCAAACGCGCGGGCCGAGAAGACGACAAGGGCCGTCTGCACTGCCACCATCGCGGCAACGGTGGATCTGGTTCGGAGGCGAGGGCTACCTGGCATAAGTGAAGCCTCCGTACTCCTCGACCGCCTTGCTGATCTCTTCCGAGCTGGAAGCGGCGACATCCCCCGGGACCGGAGCTGGACCGTCCTTCTGGGAGTCGCTGACGGCCCGCCAGCCATTGCTCGTCCAGCTGAGTTGGACGGTCCAGGTCTTCCATGAGGTTCTGACGGGATCGGTGGACTCTGGCCCGGACATGCCGATCAGCCCCGTGTACCAGACCGAGACCTTGGCTGTATCGCCCTCATAGGCCTCCACCTTCGTTCCCACGGGGATGGTTCGCGAGACGAATACGCTTCCCTGTGGTGCGTTGCCATCGGGGTCCAGGCCCAGCTTCCCGAGGAAGCCGACGGAGTACGCGGCGTCCTGCGGTCCCCTGAGCTTTGCCGCGGCCTCAGACGTGTAAATCGTGTTCACGATTTCGTGACGGCTGTCCTTCTTGAACATCCCGACAGAGCCCAGAGCCACGGCAAAGTTGGACGCTGCGCTCTGCGCCCCCTGCTCGTCATGGGCGAACCCCGACGGAATCGAACCGTTCTTCCCCGTCACCGGCTTCGTCCCCGTGGCCGCCGTGGACGATGAGTCCGGTTTGCCCCCGCTGCTGCCCGAGCGACCGTCGTTGCCGTCTCCGCTGCCTCCGCTCATGTTCGCGAACGCGATAGCCGCGATCAGGAGGACGACCACGCCGACCACCGTGACGAGGGAGCGGGAGCTGCGGGCGGGGCGGCGGGGGGTGCCGTAGCCGTCGCCGCCCTCGCGGTCGGGAAGGCGGGTACGGGTCTGGCGCGTACCGCCGATAGTGCTGTACGCATCGTCCGTACGGCTCGAACCGCTGCCGTAGCCCTTCTCGTCGCCGGGACTCATGCCGCGTACGCCCCCTCAACCGTTTCCTGAACCGGGTAGTACGACGGTAGCCGTGCGGGTTCCCGCGCGGGCGCGGTGTGGTGACTCGACATCAGGGAGACGCAACCTCTGCCGGTGGGCACGACGGACGGATGGTGTGGGGGTGGGCTGGAGTGCCCCTGGCGTGGGATGACTGCCGGTCAGACGGCCATCCCATAGACGATGGTGAACAAGGTTCCCAGAGATCCGATGATGAACACACCGGTGAGACCGGCAACGATCAGCCCCTTGCCCTGCTCCGCGCTGAACGTGTCGCGGAGTGCCGTGGCACCGATGCGCTGCTTTGCCGCGCCCCAGACCGCGATACCGAGGCAGAGCAGGATGGCGATGGCCATCACGACCTCGATCATTACGCGGGCCTCGTTGCCCAAGGTCCCGAACGGCCCCCAGTTCGGGGCGATTCCGCCGATGATGGTGGTGATGTCGCCCTTTTCAGCTGCCAGGATCATGTAAGTCACCGCCCCTGTTGGGTAGTTCATTGCCCCTGCCACACGACACGGGTCGCTCTCTATCTTCGCTGATGAAACTGCTCTCGTACGACGGCTTGACGGCTCTCTTTACCCGGATCTCGTACGTTTGACCGGTCCGATCCCCTGACCTGCGGATCGAATCGGTGTGTGACCGAATACGTATGGTTACTCTGTGTATCACGGGGGGTGACGTCGGGCAATGAATGCCATCCCGCCACCCTGGCCGAGACCTTTGCGCAGGGCCTGGTCGGCGCTTGGCCAGGTCAGAGCAGGGGGTGGCGCGGGACGGGGGGCCGGGGCGGTGTCGTCCAGTCCGGCGGCGGCCGGAAATCGCACCAGGTGCCGTCGAAGGGAAACGTTCCGGCTTCGGCGAGCCGTACGACCGAGTCGCCCTCGCTCCGGATGGCCGATGCCTCGTCGGCCGACCAGTAGGCCGGGTCACCGGTCTTCGCGGCGAAGGACTGCTCGTCCTTCCACCGCCAGCTCCGGTCCGGCGCCACGTTGATGTCGAGTTCGTGGTCGGCGATGTCGATGTCGTCACCGTGGTGGACCCGGCGCTCCAGATTTACGTACCAGCCGCGGAACTTCTGTCTGCGGCCGAAGAGCCAGAGAACGGAGTGCGAGGCATCGGTGGGCTGGTAGAAGAGCGCGCTGCCCATCGGCCACCGGTCGGCGACCACGGGATACCCGTCGGCCGGGCGGTCGTGCGGGGCGATGTCCCGCAGATGCGCCCCGCGTGGAAGCTCCGGACGCCACATCGGTGTGCCGGCCTCCATCCACACCAGCTGGCCTGCTTCGGTGCGCTCGACGAGGCGTACGGGCACCGAGGCGCTCAGGTGTCCGCCGATGAAGAAGTTCCAGCGGAGTATCCGGCCCGGGTCGTCGTTCATGTTGTCGATCATGCCCGGGGCGCGGTGGGCGGACACGTGATCAGAGAATCGGTTCGGCGTGCCGCCGTGCGCGTGGCTGGACACGCCGGGAGCGCGGCTCCTGCGAATGAATCGATCGAACTGGCTGATATTGGTGTGATCTGATATTTTATCCGCAGTTGGAGGGGGTCCATGCTGCGCATGAAGACTCGGCAGGCGAGCCGAGCGAGGCGATATGTCCGTGGTCCCGCCGCCCGGCACCGTACTGGGCCGGTGCGCCGTACTGGGCGGGCGCGTCGCCCGGACCGGTGGAAGCCCGGAGCTCACCTGTACCTCGGATGCCGCCGGGGACTGCGGCTTTGTCGTATGTCATGAACCCGGGGCTTCCGATGGGGTCGGAGCAGACGCCGCCCCCCTCGGCACGTCACCGCTGAAGGAGCGTTGCCGGCCTTCCGATTCGCTGCGCCGCGGTGGCCCACAGCAGTACCGCGCAGACGAACGCAGCACCGGCGAACACCAACGGGCGCGCGAGGGCATCTTCCCGCGCGCCCGCGAGCAGCGCGCCGACCGCGGCGGGGACAAGGGTCGCCGTGGGCAGTGCGCGGCGGCGCGGCGCGGTCTCCGGCGCGGCGGGAGGAAAAAGGCGGGAAACTCACCTCGGTGAGATTGCTCGGCGCGCCCACCAGGTCCGGACGCGGCAGGACGTACGAGTTCAGTCCCTCCGCCCCCGCGATCGTGACCACTGCGACCCCGACGGCCGCGCAGCCCTCGCGCCAGCACCGGCGCACCAGGGTGACCAACCCGATCAGCGCGATCCCCACGGCGACGGTCTTGTGCTCCGCCGTCAGCGGCGGTGGGCCCACCGACTGGCTCCACTCGAAGCTGCGCGCCTGGTCGGCGAACCCGATGACCAGGAAGTTCTCCGCCGACTGCCCGGTCGGCGTGCACACCACGAGCAGGTGGACCGCCGCGAACGCGAGGAGAAACAGTACGGCGGGGGCCGGACGAGCAGTCAGGCAGATGAGCCGCCGCGCCGCTCCGGAAGCGGGGGCGGCCGACCGGTCGGTGCTCAGTGCCGAGTCGGTGGGTTTTCCTCGTTGCCAACCTCGGTGAAGTGGTCGAACTCGTCGGCCACGACGCCCTTGGTGAAGGCGTCCCATTTCGTCGTGGTCGTCGTCACGACGTTCTCGGGGTCGCTGGTCTCCCGTAGATGGACCAGGTCGTTCGGGCCGAAGGCGATCTCGATCCAGGGGCCGGGGCCCTCCTCGCCCTCGGGGGCGGCGCGGACCCAGGTGAGGTCGGTGGGGATGTCAGCCATGGGCGTGGCTCTCCTTCAGGGTGCGTACGAGGGCTGCCCACGCGGCGGGTGTGGTGCGGAGTATCACCCCGGCGGGGTCGCCGCTCTCAGCGAGCTGGACGGTGCCGGGGGTGGGGGCGGCTATGTGTACGCAGGAGTTGCCCTGTGCGCAGTAGGACGATTTCTGCCAGGCGGGAGCGGGCACCGTGGGTTCCTTCACAGGTCGCGGGCGATGTTGTGGATGAAGTCTCTGGACGCCTCGGGGTCCAGCGCGGTGGCTTCCATGCGGCCGAGCAGGACGCGGTACTTCTCCAGCTGCGCCTCGGCGTCGAGGAAGACGGGGCCGTGGGACTGGTCCAGGTTGACGGTGTCGAGCTGTGGGACCGGGCCGTGGAAGTAGTAGATCGACTGACCCGACCCGGCAAGGGCTCCGGACGAGAAAGGGATGACGCGGAGGGTGATGTGGTCGCGTTCGCCCATGTCGAGGAGGTGCTGAAGTTGCTTGTGGGTCACTTTCGGGCCGCCGAACTGCATCCGCAGTGCGGCCTCGTGGACCACGCCCTGGTGCGGCGTCGGTGATTCCCGGAACAGCACGGCCTGCCGTTTGATGCGGAAGGAGATGCGGTGCTCGATATCGGGAGGCGACAGCTCGGGCACATCCTGGCGGAAGACCTCACGTGCGTATTCCGCCGTCTGGAGGAGGCCGGGGACATGGATGGTGACGGCTGCTCGCAGCCCGTGGGCGTGGTGCTCGATTTCCGCCAGGTCGAGGAGTGGTGCGGGCAGGATTCCGCGGTACTCCTCCCACCACCCGCGCGTGCGGTCTCCCGTCATGGCGGCCAGGGCGTTGATCAACTCATGGTCAGAGCAGGCGTAGTGGCAGGACAGGGTGCGCACCCGCTCGGCGCTGACGCCGTAGCGGCCGGCTTCGATGTTGCTGATGCGTGCTTGGTTGCCGCCGAGGAGCCTTGCGGCCTCGGTCGCGGTGATCCCGGCGCGCTCACGCAACTTGCGGAGTTCGGCCCCCAGCCGTTGGCGGCGGGCTGTTGGTGTGGCGCTGGATGACATCACTCGCTCCCCGGCTTGGTCACCCACACGAGGGTATCTGTCATGTAATTCATGAAGTTCATGGAATGCATTCCATGTTTCGTTCTACTGTCGGGCTCAGGCCACTCGCCCGGAAGTACCCCGTTCGACGGAGCGGTCTCGTCACCGGGCACATCGAAGCGCACCCTCCAACCTCCCTCCGTGATCGGAGACCTCCATGGTCAGTGCCACGGTATCCCCGCCCTGGGCGTACACCCTCCAACTCCCCCAGGATCCCCGCGCCCCCGGCGTGGCCCGCTCCACCCTCCGCACCGTCCTGCGCGTGCACGGCATGCGCGAACTCACCGAAGTAGCCGAACTGTTGGCGAGCGAGCTGGTCACCAACGCGTACCTGTACTCCTCGGGGGCCTACTCCCTGCGCCTGCGCGACGCCGGGCACAGCCGTGTCCGGCTGAGCGTGTGGGACACCAACCCGCACATCCCCGCCCCCTTCCGATGGAACGCCGAAGCACCGGAGGAACTCGCCGAACGCGGGCGGGGGCTGTACCTCGTCACCCTCTACGCGGAGAGCTGGGGCGCCCACCCCATGGGGACCGGACTGCCGGGCCAGGGCGGCAAACTGCTCTGGGTGGAATGCGCCGCCAAGACGGAGGGGTAGGGCCTCTCGTCCGGATCACGCCGGGCTCGCGTACCCCGGCCTGATCCGAACGAAAGGCCCCAGGCCGGGGGCCGGACCGGGCGACAGACATGCGGGGGCGGGCACAGCCTCGTTGCATGGTGCGGAGCGAGGCGAAGGACGTGGCCGGGTATCTGGCCGAGGTGTCCGAGGAGCGCAGGAACGCCCTGGAGAGGCTGCGGCGGCTGTGCCGGACGGAGCTCGCCGGTTTCGACGAGGTCATGGCGTACGGAATGCCCGCGTACGAGCGGGACGGCGCCGTCGAGATCGCGTTCGCCGCCCAGAAGCAGCACATCTCCTTCTACCTGCTGCGCGGTGACGTGCGCGAGACGTTCATGGAGCGGCTGGCCGGACAGAACATGGGGAAGGGCTGTCTGCGCTTCCGCAAGGCGGAGGCCATTGACTACGACCTGGTGCGGGACCTGCTCCGGGCGACGGCCACGGCGACGGGGCCGGGCGCGGTCTGCTGAGCGGAGCCGATCCGCCCGTGACCGGCGGAAATTCGCTGGTGGTGGGGCGGGAGCGGCACGTAGGAAGGGGGGTATGAATGCCTCCACGTCCATACCGTCGGCTGCTGATCGGCGGGCCTTCGTCCGCGCCACACTCGACCTGGGGGACGTACTGCTGCGTCCCTGGAGTCGCGAGGGCGCCGATCTGGAGGCGATGCTGGACGGACTGGTCGCCGCCGCCGCGGACCCGCTGATCGCCCGCTGGAACCCCTTCCCGGCAGCCGATCGCACCGAGGCCATGGCGTGGCTGGAGCTGCGCGAGGGCAGTTGGGACCGCGGCAATGCCGCTACCTTCGCCGTACTGGGTGCGGCCGACGGCGCGGTCCTGGGTGCCGTCGGACTGCGCTGGGACGACCGCGCGGACGGCCTCGCGATGATCGGCTACTGGACGCTCCCGGACGCCCGTGGACGGAACGTGGCCACCAGAGCGACATCGGCGGTGACCGACTGGGCCTTCAGCACCGCCGACGCCCGCCGGATCGAGATCGCCCACGCCGTCGGCAACGAGGCCTCCTGCCGGGTGGCCCACCGCTGCGGATTCCTTCTTGAGGGAACGCTGCGCCAGTCCTACCGCTACGGCGACGGGGCGTACCACGACGAACATCTGCACGCCCGTCTGGCAACCGATCCGGTGCCGGCCGGCCGCGCGACGACCTGACCGGCGGGTACGGACCGAGTCGTCGGCCGGCGCTTCGGGATAAGCCCGTTCGGGTGAACCGTGGGTCGTGATGTGCCGGGCCCTGCGGGGGCACGACGCCTTGAAGCGCGAGTGGGCGCGGCGTGTCGCCCGCACGGGATTTGGCACAGTGCCGCTCCACGATCAAGGACGGAGCGGGGTGACCGGAGTGGCAGTGGTGGAACAGCCGGGGGGCCGTCAGCGGCTGAGCGATCTGGCGGGGCTGAAGAGCGGTGGCGACGGGGACGTACTGAAGCACAGCGATGGGCCCTGGCAGCGAGCGGCCGGTGGTGCGGAAGTGATGTGCACGCACCTCGGCCCGGTGAAGACGGAACTGGAGACCGCGCACGAGGGACTGCTCGCGGGGACCGCGGGGCTGACCTCGCTGGCGGAACTGGGCGCCGTGCGGGAGTCGTGGGAGCGACGGTTCGAGGCCGCGCGGGGTGAGTGCGGGGCCCTGGCCGGGAAGCTGCGGGCTGTCGCCAGGGCCCAGGGAGAGACGAACGAAACCGTGAAGGCGTCGTTCGCGCCGGTGGCGGGTGGACCGCGTTGACTCTCACCTGGGCACAGTTACGGGACCTGAGGTGCGGCGAACTGGAGGGCGCGGCCGACGGGTGGGGCAGGGCGAGCAACCGTGCCGACGCGGGCCGGGACCGGATCGATACGCAGATGCTGACCGGGTTGCGCGGTACACAGCACGGCGAGGCGGCGAGCGCGGCGGTCGGACGGCTGCGGCAGCTGAGCAGCAACCTGCAGTACGTCTACACGGAGTGCGGGCTGCTCCGTACGACGCTGAACAGCATGGCTCACGAACTGCGTGCCCAGCAGCGGGTGTTGCGCGACGCCCTGGACGACGCCGAGTCACTGAAGCTCACCGTCCACGCGGACGGTTCGGTGACGTACCCGGCGGCGGGAGAGGGCCTGATCGACGGCAGGCCGTTACCGGGTGGCAAGGCTTCGGGCGACGCGGTGCCGGGCCTCCTGCCCCCCTCGGGCCTGGTGGCGCCCAACCCGAACGCGGCAAAGGCGCAGGACATCGCGGACCGGGTGGCGAAGGCCGTGCGGACGGCGGCCGAGATCGACTGGCGGTACGCCCGCATCCTGCGCCGGCTGAAGGCCGAGGAGGGGCTGAAGGTCCCCGACATCACGTGGACCGACGCGGCGGGCGACGCGGCCACGGTACGGGACGCGGCGCGCGGCTACCTGAAAGACGGCATCCCCCGCGACGCGTCACCGGCCGAGCGGAAGGCATGGTGGGCCGCCCTGACGGACGAACAGCGCGAGGAGTACCTGGCGGTGTACCCGGACCAGATCGGCAACTTGGACGGCATTCCGGCCTTGGTGCGGGACGCGGCGAACCGGGACAACCTGCAGCTGCTGATGGGGAAGCTGGAGGGGCGGGACGACGCGAAGTCGGAGACGCAGCTCGCGGGGCTGCGGGAGATTGACCGGCAGTTGCGGGAGGGGCGGCAGCCGCCGATGTTTCTGCTCGGCATCGGGGACGAGGGGAACGGGCGGGCGATCGTCTCGTTCGGGAATCCGGATGCGGCCAAGAATGTGTCGGCGTATGTGCCGGGGCTGAATACCTCCTTGGATGAGGAGTTCGCGAAGGGTGATTTGAAGCGGGCCAGAGATACAGCTATTGGAGCGAAAGAAATGAACCCGGGCACTCCCAGCGCTTCGATCGTTTGGCTCGGATACGATGCGCCGCAAGCCTCAGTCACTGATCCTCTGGGAAGCTTGGACGTGATGGGTGAAGGGAATGCGAGGATTGGCGCTCTTGCATATAACAAATTTATGGCCGGCATTTCTGTAACCAATCAAAACGACGATCCTCATATCACAGCGATTGGTCACTCGTATGGATCCCTGACGGTCGGTCTTGCTGCTCAAGAGCGAGCTGGTATCCCAGGTGCTGATGACATCATTCTGGTTGGCAGTCCAGGAACTGGGGCGCGATCCGCTGACGAGCTTGGCGTTGGAAAGAACCACGTTTTCGTGGGAGCGGCCGAGAATGATCCTGTTACCAAACTACCTAACGGTAGGGAAGCGGGCGGCATTGGGGCTGGTGTCGCAGGCGGGGCGTCGACAGGTTTTGTCCTTGGTGCGAGCACGGGTCCGGTAGGCGCTGTCATTGGTGGCGCAGCGGGGGGCATCGTCGGCGGATTTGCCGGCTACACGGCACAAGATGCGCAGTCGGATGAAAGCGAGGCCTGGTTTGGAACCGACCCGGCCCACCGGGACTTCGGAGCAAACAGGTTCGCCGTGAGCGATGGCCCGCGCCCATTCGAGCGAGGGCATGAACCAGTGGAAGCACATTCGAATTACTTCAACCCGTCCAAAGATCAGATGTCGGCAGACAATATTGCGAGGATCGTTTCAGGGAAGTCGGAACAGATTCAACGGGGGCGTCCCAGGTGAGATTGCACTCTGCTTCTTTGGTGGCGGCGCTGCTCCTCCTGTCGGGATGCGGAGTTGTGAATGGCTCGGCAGGTTCAGGTAATGGCGGAGGTGATGGTGAGAATATGAACATGCAAGAAGCAGCAAAAAGAGCGGATGAGATCCTCGATGATACGTTTGCGAGGATTGAGCCGCCAGTTCGTTGGGTTCATGGAGAGTCCACAGAAGGGAGTTGTGATGTATCTCGACGGCGCGCAGTCCTGACTGTGATTTCTGCGACGCGAAGAGGAAGCTTCTTCGGGATTGTGGAGCGGGGCTGGAAGGATTCCGGATACCGTCAACTTGGAGTGAATGCAAACTCGTCGAGTCCTGCAACTTACTTTGAGACGCCGGATGGATTTCGAATTCGACTTCTCATTGGAGGGGACGGTCAGGCGTTCTTCGAAGTGGCCACGCCGTGCGTCGACGAGTCAACGGTCGCACCACCCACCCCGGCACCTGGCGAGGATGAGCGCGCGGGAGAGCCGGTGCCGGGCCCCAACGTCCGCTCGGACTTCTGGTCCGCCGGGGCGTCCTGATGTCACGTCTCCGTCACCAATGACCCATAACCAGACGGTCGGTGGCGGAAAAGGATAGGCCGATCACCTGGGACTTTGAGTCCCTCATTGGGCCCTGGGGCCCATGCCGCGCCCAGTGTTGGTGTGGTCGCATACAGAGACCGGGGGAACTGTCGCTGCGCCCACTCACAAAGCTGGGAGATTCGCCGTGTCTGGCATACGAGAATTAGCGGTTCCGGGTGGTGCCGACACGAGTGCCGCCGAGGCCCGTCCAGGCAGGCAGTCGTTGTCGCGCCCTCTGCAGGCGGTGCTGATTCTCGTCCGACTGCTCTTCGTCGTCACCGTCGTTGGTGTGATCGACGAGTTGGTCGTGGCCTCGTCCGTCGATGCCGTGGACGGGCGGCTGTTGGGCATGCTGCTGTACGCGGCGATGCCCGGCGTCACCGGGTTCGTGCTGTCGCTGTACATGCGCACCGGCGGCGTCTGGATCTGGCGCGGGCTCCTCGCCGTACACGCCTGGCTCACCCTCGGCGCCCTGGCAACACTGGGCGGGAGCACCGGCGGGCAGGGCGTGGCGCAACTGGTGATGCCGGTTGTGGTCGTCGTTCTGCTGCTGCGGCCCGGCTCGCGTGAATGGTTCGGCCTCAGCACCGAACAGCGCGCCGAACACCGCTCGTTCAGCTTTGCGCGGATGATCAAGTGGCGTCGGGACGCCGGTCAGACCGCGATGGAGTACCTGGGCATGATCCTCGTGGTCGTGGCCCTCATCGGCGGGCTGGTGGCGACCGGGATCGGTGGACAGCTGACCGGTGAGCTCCGGAACGCCATCTGCCAACTGACCGGCAGCGCCTGCCCGGCACCCCAGGTCGAGGTGGTGGCCGGCAAGGGCTCGGGCAAGGGTGGCGGCGCTTCGGCCGGTGGATCCGATTCCGCCGGCGGCACGGGCTCCGAGGGCTCGACCGTGACCGGCGGCACGGGCTCCAGCGGGTCGACGACGTCGGGAGGAAACACCGCGTCGGGAGGAAACACCGCGTCCGGTGAGTCCACCGCGTCCGGCGGCAACACCGCGTCCGGCGGCAACACCGCGTCCGGCGGCTCCGGATCCGGCGCCGGCGGCACGGACGGCTCCGGCGGCGCAAGCGGCTCCTCCGGTTCCTCCGGCTCTTCCAACTCAACCAACGGCGATTCTTCTTCGCAGGTCGACGCGGGTAGACAAAGCCCGAAGCCGAACACGTCCCGCCCCTCCGACGGCAACTTCGTCACCGGTGTCATCGGCAAGGACGGCCTCTGGGGCGATGTCACCGGCGCCGTCGACACGGTCATCCACCCCGGCGACACCATCAAGGGCATCGCCGACCAGTACGCCCAGTCCGCCCGGGGCGCGAGCGACAAGTGGAACAAGGGCAAGTACATCCCCGCCGTCTGGGACATGACCAAGGCATCCGGTGGGGGTGGCGGGGCGGTCGCCGGGCTGCCCGGTTCGGGTTCGCGCGTCGAGGGGGCGGTGCGGGACGCGGAGCGTGACTACCTCAACGCCCGCATCCCGACCGACGCCACCGCGGCCCAGCGCAAGTCGTGGTGGGATGGGCTGACGCAGCAACAGCGCGACCAGTACCTCGAACTCTCACCGGACAAGATCGGCTATCTGGACGGCATCCCGGTGGCGGACAGGGACGCGGCCAACCGGAAGAACCTTCCGGACCTGATCTCGAAGCTGGAGGGGAAGACCGACTCCAAGTCGAAGAAGCAGCTGGCGGGGTTGCTGGAGATCGACCGGCAGCTCCAGGAGGGGAGCAAGCCGCCGATGTACCTCATCGGCATCAGTGACGAGGGCAACGGGAGGGCCATCGTCTCCTACGGCAACCCCGACACTTCGAAGAACGTGTCGGCCTACGTGCCGGGGCTGAACACTTCCCTCGACGAGGAGTTCGCGAAGAGCGGACTCAAGCGGGCCCGTGACACGGCGATCGGTGCCCAGGGGTACGACCCGTCCACCGCGGCGATCGTCTGGCTCGGGTACGACGCCCCGCAGACACCGGACGGGCTGCACAGCCTGGCGGTCGCGGGCACCGGACGGGCGGAGAAGGGCGGTGCGGCCTACAACGACTTCATGGGCGGCATCGTGGCCACCAACCAGAACAAGGATCCGCACATCACGGCCATCGGGCACTCCTACGGTTCCCGGGCCGTGGGCGCCGCGACGCAGCGCGAAGGCGGCATACCGGGGGTGGACGACATCATCCTGGTCGGCAGTCCGGGGGTGGGCGTGGACCGCGCCGTGGATCTCGGCGTCGGCAGCGGACACGTCTTCGTCGGCGCCGCGGCCAACGACCCGGTGACCAAGCTCCCGTCCAAGACGCAGGTCGTCGTGGGCGCGGTGGGGATGATCCTGGGCGGCCCGGCCGGCGCGTACCTGGCCGGAGACCTGGCCGACCCGGGCGACGACGACCTCTGGTTCGGCAAGGACCCGGCGAGCAAGGCCTTCGGCGCCCAGCGATTCCCGGTGGCCCCCGGCCAGCCCCTGATCAGTACCAGCGGGGTGAGTTTCGACGCCCACTCCAACTACTTCGATCCGGTACGAGACGCTATGTCGGCGGACAGCATCGCTCTGATCGTGTCGGGACACTCCGACAGGCTCAAGATGGAGGAACAGCGATGAAGCGAAGGTTCCAGACCGTCGCGGTGGCCCTGGCTTTCGGCTTCGCACTGTCGGGCTGCGGCAACGACAGCGGACAATCGAGCGGCAGCGGGAGCGCCGGGACCACGAAGAGCACCGAGAGCACCAAGGGGAGCAAGTTGAACATGCAGGAGGCCGCCGAACGGTCGGACAGCATGCTCGACGCCGTACTGAAGGCGATCGACCCCGAGGTGCAGTGGGCGCACGGACCGACGACGACCGGCAGTTGCGATGTGACGCGCAGGCGCACCGTGATGACCATCGTCTCGGCCGAGCGCCGGCAGAGCTTCCTGGACCAGGTCGAGAAGTTCTGGCGCAAGAGCGACTACCGGATCAAGGCCAAGAACAACGACGAGGAGTTCCCGGCGATCTACGCGCAGACGAAGGCCGGATTCGGCATCAGCGTGAGCTTCCGCGGCAGGGGACAGGCGTTCTTCGAGGCCGACAGCCCCTGCGTGAAGGAGTCGAAGGTGGCCGAGTCCGCCTCCAAGCCCAACGGACCGGCGTACGAAGGGGTCTATCCCCTCCCGCGTCCCAATGTGCGCTCCGACTACTGGTCGGCCGAAGCGTCCTGATGGAACCTCAGTGCGCCGGAGCGTCCGCTCGTTGACTTCGGTGACCCGGTTGATTCGTACACACCCGCGAAAACGCCCATGAACCCGGCCCCGATGGGGGATGGTTGAGGGGTGCGGAAATTCTGGGTGGTCGGTGGCATCGGTGTCGGCATGGCCATGAGCTTCGTGGCGCTGCTCGTCGTCGGTACGTACTCCGCTGCTGCTGGACTCGTCAGCTCCGGCAGCAGCGGAGCCGTCGGGCTGGCGAAGGGGGCCGTGCCCGCGAAGTACCAGGCGCTGGTACAGAAGTGGGGCAATCTCTGCCCCGCCATCAACCCCGCCCTCCTGGCCGCGCAGTTGTACCAGGAGAGCGGGTGGAACCCGCGGGCCGAGAGTCCCGCCGCCGCTCAGGGCATCGCCCAGTTCATCCCGAGCACCTGGGCGGGACACGGGATCGACGGCAACGGGGACGGTAAGCGGGACATCTGGGATCCGGCCGACGCGATTCCGTCCGCCGCCTCGTACGACTGCGAACTGGCCGGGTACGTGAAGAAGGTGCCGGGCGATCAGACCGACAACATGCTGGCCGCGTACAACGCCGGCGCGTACCGGGTGATCCGCTCGGGCGGCGTTCCGAACATCTCCGAGACGCAGAACTACGTCACCATCATCCGGTCCCTGGAGAAGAGCTTCGCCCGGCCCGTCGGACGGGTGCAGCCCTCACAGCAGGCGGCCGGGGCCATCTACTTCGCGCAGAAGAAGCTCGGCACGAAGTACCTGTGGGGCGGCAACGGCACGCCGGAGCAAGGCGGGCGGTTCGACTGTTCGGGGCTGACCCAGGCCGCGTACCGCACCGTGGACATCGAGCTGCCCCGAGTGGCGAACGACCAGTACAACGCCGGTCCGCATCCTTCGCGTGACGAGCTGCTCCCCGGTGACCTGGTGTTCTTCTCGGACGATCTGACCAACTCGCGGGCCATTCACCACGTGGGGCTGTACGTCGGGGGCGGATACATGATCAACGCGCCCTACACCGGGGCCGTGATCCGGTTCGACAAGATCGACACGCCCGACTACTTCGGTGCGACGCGCGTCACCAAGGACGGGGCCGCGGCCCTTCCGACCGCCCTTCCGGCCGACCGCCCGGGGGCATGACGCGCGTACGGCGGTGGCCGGAACTCTCCGTGAAGCCTGGGCCCTGAGCTGCGACGATGAGTCACTCTTCGATAACGTCATGGTGATCATTCGGTGGAGAGTGGAACGCACGCACGGGGCACGTCGTTCCCTGGGGGGACCGGACGGACCGGGGCGGCGGTGTACTGACCATGCGGCGCCGACCAGGGAAACGCTCACGGGTGGAGCGGCCACGCCGTGCCGGTCCACAGGCAGTGATCCACGCAGTGATCGAACCGACACGGGGGTTCGTCAAAGCGGTGCACAGGAGTGTGCCCCGCGGCAGCAGACAAGGCAAGGGGCCGCAGCAGATGGCTGGACTCGCAGTGGATGGGTCGAACCCCGACGTCAGCCTGCTCTACGACATCAACGGGCTCGCGAAGTCCGCTCCCACCTGGTTCGACCGGGTCATGGAGTTCGTCGGCGAGTACGGGATCATGCTCGGCATGGTCCTGGTGGTCCTGTGGTGCTGGTGGAGCGTGCGCCGGCGCGGCACGGCCGATGATTCGGTGACGGCGGTCGCCGGGATCGTCTGGGCGCCGCTCGCCGCCGGGATCGCGCTGCTCATCAACATTCCGATCCGCGGCTTCGTGGAGCGCCAGCGCCCGTTCCGAGAGCACCCGGGACTGGATGTGCTGGTGGACGGGAAGAACGACTTCTCCTTCGTGAGCGACCACGCCACGATGGCGATGGCCCTGGCCGTCGGGCTCTTCGTGGTCAACCGGAAGTTCGGCATCGCCGCGATCGGCCTCGCCCTGCTGGAAGGCTTCTGCCGGATCTACATGGGCGTCCACTACCCGACCGACGTCATCGGCGGATTCGCGCTCGGTACGGCGGTCGCCCTGCTGCTCGCCCCGCTCGCGATGCTGCTGCTGACCCCGTTGGCGGCGGCGGTCTCCCGGTCGGGCCGGCTCGGCGGACTCGTCAGATCGCGGAGTCTGCGGGCATCGGCCGCGACCGACGGGCGGGCCGGGGCGTTCGGGATCCCCGAGCCGCGGCCGGGTACGGGCTGCGGCGACGGTGAGAAGGACCTGGCCGCGTAGCACTCCGGCGGTGCGGCAGGCCCGTATCGGGGGCCCGCCGCCCGTGACCGCAGGTCAGAGAGCCTGCAGGAAGGCGAAGATGCGCCCGGGGTCGTACTGCTTCTTCAGCTCGGCGAGGCGGTCGGCCGCCGGACCGTAGTAGGCCCGGCGCCAGTCGGTCAGCGTCGGGTCGCTGTAGTTCTGGTACGCCGCTCCGGACGCGTACCGGCGCATGGCCGCGTGGGTGTTTTTCAGCCAGTCCTGCTGGGCGCCGCCCGCGGTGCCGGGGCGCCAGGAGGCGATGTACTGGGCGAGTACGCGGGAGCGGCGGTGGACGAAGGCCGTGGCCTGCGGGGAGACCCGGTTGATCGCCCCGCCGAGCGCGGTGAGCGCGATGGAGCCGCCGCCCCCGCCCTGGGTCACGGGAATCCGGGTGAACGCCTCGGCCCGGTCGAGCAGGGCGCTCACGCCCGCCGCGGACAGGGACCGGTCGTAGAAGTCGGAAGCGGCGGCGTACGTCTCGCGCTGGAGCGTGCCCTGCGTGGTGCGGCCGGGCGTCGTGCCGGGCAGATGGCACTGGGCGTCGGTGATGCCCGAGCAGCCCGCGTACACCAGCATGGCCTCCTGGTAACTGCGGCGGCGCAGCGAGACGGAGGAGGCCGGGGCGCCGATCCGGTCGGCGAGGCGGTCGACGGCGTTCTGCAGGTCGCGGTACGTACCGAGGCTGAACGCGGCCACCGAAACGTTCGGATTGCCGCCGCCCGGCCCCGCGGCGAGATGAGCGGAGGACCAGATCTCGTCGGGCTGGGACGGTCCCCACTCCTGCCAGGCCGTGATGACGGACCGGGCGCGCGACCAGGGCCAGGACATGTACGCGGTGACGGTCTGCGGGACCGGGCGGGTACGGAACCTCAGCTCGGTGACCACGCCGAAGTTGCCGTTGCCCGCGCCGCGCAGCGCCCAGAAGAGGTCCGGATGGTGCTTGGCGTCCACGGTGAGGGTCTTGCCGTCGGCCGTGACGACGGTCGCCGCGGTGAGGCTGTCGCAGGTCAGGCCATACGCGCGGGACGCGACGCCGTGGCCGCCGCCGAGGGTGAGGCCGGAGATGCCGACGGTGGGGCAGGAGCCGCCGGGGATCGTCAGGCCGTGGCGGGCGAGGCCCTGGTAGACGTCGATGAGTTTGGCGCCCGCGCCGATCGTCCCGTTCCGCTCGACGCGGGACAGTGACGAGACGTCAAGGACGAGACGGCCGTTGCCGCTCGACCAGCCGGCGTAGGAATGGCCGCCGCTGCGGATGGACACGGGGGTGGCGGTGCGGCGGGCGAAGGCCAGGCACTCGCGGATGTCCGCCTCGTGCCGGACATAGGCGACGGCGGCCGGCTTCAGGCCGTCGAAGCGGGTGTTGTAGAGCTGACGCGCCGTCGCGTAGGCCGCGTCCTGGGGGCGTATGAGGGTGCCGTCGAGGCTCTTGGCCAGGGCGGACCAGTTCGCCGGGCCGGAGGAGGAGGAAGAGGGCTTCGACGGGATCGATGAGGCCGGTGAGGCGGGTGTGGTTCCGCCCGTGCCGCCCGTGGTGCGCGCCCCCCCTGCGGAGTCGCCGCCGGTGTTGGACGTGTGGTCGCACGCGGTGGCGGTGAGGCCGGTGAGTGCTGCTGCGGCGCCCGCGGCGAGCAGGGTGCGGCGGTCGGTCAGGGGCGACAGGTTCATCGGACCTCCGGGTCATGGCGCTCACGGCCGGTCGGTGGGGGAGAGGCCGGGGAAGAAGGGCGAGGTGCCAAGGAGAGGAACAGGGCGAGAGGACGGAGCGAGGAAAAGGACGGAGGGGGGAGAGGGCAGAGGGCGGGGTCAGGGAGGGGGGTCAGGGTGCCGCGCGGTGTTCCGCGGCGTCCGTGCGGGCCCGGTCCCGGGAGCGGCGGGCCGGCCCGGACCAGCCGCAGCCGCAGCGGGCGGTGCAGAACGAGCCGCGTTCCACGGTCGTGGGCTCGTGCTCGTCGGGCGCGGGGGTGGGGGGAGCCGCCGGGACCTCGTCGGTGCGTTGGTCATACACCCGTCCACGGTACTGGGCACGGCCACCCGGCGGTGTGTCGTGGGGGAGCGGCGTGACGGTGGACACGGGCCGTCGTTATGCGGAACGGGTGGGGCTCGGGCAAGCGGTACGTCGTTGGGGGTTGGCAGGCGATGGTGGTGCAGCAGCACAGGTCCGGAGGCGGGGCGCGCGCTGTCTGCGCCCTTGCCTTGATGGGCGTGATGGCGGCGACCGCCGGATGCGGTGGCCGGGGTGGCGGCGGTGACCGTGCCATGGCCGATGAACGGGGCGGTGCCGACTCCCTCGACGCGGTCCGCGGCGCGGCCGCGGTGCTCGCCGGGACGTCGACGGTGACATCGGCCGGGACGGGAACGGGGGCGGTGACCGGAAGGGCCGCTCCCCGGGCCGGGGCCCCGTCCGTCGCGGGAAGCGCCGAGGTGCGTACCTCCATGGAGACCGCGGCGGGCGGGACACGGGTGACGATCAGGGGCCGGGGGACGTACGACTTCCGCAACCGGACGGGCCGGCTGACGGTCGTGCTGCCCAAGGACGCGGCCGGCGAGGACGAGCACCGTCCCATCGTCGAACTGCTGGCCCCCGGCGCGCTCTACATGATGAACCGCGGCGCCGGAGTGCCCGCGGACAAGTGGGTCAGGGTCGACACGACGACTCTGGCGGACGGCAATCTCGTCACCGGCGGCGTGACCGATCCGATGGCCGCCGCCGAACTGCTGCGTGGGGCGCGGGAGGTGGAGTACGTGGGAAGGACCGTGCTCGCCGGGGTGAGCGTGCGGCACTACCGGGGGACCTCGGACATCGGCCGGGCGGCGCGCGAGGCCTCGCCGGAATCGCGCGCGACACTGGCCGCGGCGGCGAAGGGGTTCCGCACGCGGACGGTGCCGTTCGATGCGTATCTGGACGAACAGGGGCGGCTGCGCAAGGTGCGCCACCGGTTCAGTTTCGCCAACGAGGGGCCGGTGGTGGAGGTGGTGTCGACGACGCTGCTGTCCGGATTCGGGGTGCCGGTCTCCGTACGGCTGCCGGACGATGGCGACATCTACACCGGGAAGATCGAACAGCGACAGCCGGGCGACGGACGGACGGGGTCGGGGGCGTAGGCATGCCGGCGGGCGGGAAATGGCCCGTCCGTGCCATGCGCGGCGCGTGGTCCGCTCCCTACGCTAGGAAGTCGGCGACGGCAGTGAGAGGTGAGTGACGTGGTGACGCTCGGCACGCGGACCGTATCCGACATTGTGGCCCTCGCCGAGATCGATCTCTGCGGCGAGCTGATGATCGCCGCCTCGGCCGCGATCGGGGAACGGCTCAGCGCGGACCGCATCGACGAGGTGCTGAACGTCCGGGTGATCACCGAGCGCAACAGCGTCCCCCGGCAGGCCGACCGCCGGGGGTGAGCGCGGGGCCCCGCATCAGGTGCGGAGCAGGCGGGCGATGGCCTTCGTGGCCTCCTCGACCTTGGCGTCGACCTCCTCGCCTCCCTTGACCGCCGCGTCGGCGACGCAGTGCCGCAGATGCTCCTCCAGCAGCTGGAGCGCGAAGGACTGGAGAGCCTTCGTGGACGCCGAGACCTGGGTGAGTATGTCGATGCAGTAGACGTCCTCGTCGACCATGCGCTGCAGACCGCGGATCTGGCCCTCGATCCGGCGCAGCCGCTTGAGGTGCTCGGCCTTCTGGTGGTGATAGCCGTGTATGCCTCGGTCGTGATCGGTGACAACCGTTTCCGTGACCGGATCCGTCGCCGCGGCGTCGGTGGTCCCGGCGGCCTCGGTGGTGGTCATTACTGCCTCCCGTTTTCCCTTTACTCTGCCGTTCATATACCCCTGGTGGGTATATTCTAACGAATTCTGCCGAACCGTGACCGGGGGCCCGTGCTGATCACCGGGCCCGATGCGCGACACTGAAGAATGCCGGTTAGCCGTGGCCGGATGATGCGCCTAGCATCAGCCTGACCGAATCCAAAGCCCCGAGGACCCCACGTGCGCTTTCGTCTGACCCCCAGGGAGACGAGCTTCTATGACATGTTCTCCGCATCCGCGGACAACATCGTCACGGGCTCGAAACTCCTGATGGAACTGCTCGGGGCGGACTCTGCCTCCCGGGTCGAGATCGCGGAGCGCATGCGGGCAGCGGAGCACGCGGGGGACGATGCCACCCACGCGATCTTCCACCAGCTGAACTCCTCTTTCATTACGCCGTTCGACCGTGAGGACATTTACAACCTCGCTTCGTCGCTCGACGACATCATGGACTTCATGGAAGAGGCCGTCGACCTGGTCGTGCTGTACCAGGTCGAGGAACTCCCCAAGGGCGTCGCGCAGCAGATCGAGGTGCTGGCACGGGCGGCCGAGCTGACCGCCGAGGCGATGCCGGGTCTGCGCACCATGGACAATCTCACCGAGTACTGGATCGAGGTCAACCGTCTGGAGAACCAGGCCGACCAGATCCACCGCAAACTGCTCGCCCATCTCTTCAATGGCAAGTACGACGCCATGGAGGTGCTGAAGCTCAAGCAGATCGTGGACGTACTGGAAGAGGCGGCCGACGCGTTCGAACACGTCGCCAACACGGTGGAGACCATCGCGGTCAAGGAGTCCTGAACCACGTGGACACCTTTGCGCTGATCGTGACCATCGGTGTCGCGCTCGGATTTACCTATACGAACGGTTTCCACGACTCGGCGAATGCCATCGCCACGTCCGTCTCCACCCGAGCGCTCACACCGCGCGCGGCGCTGGCGATGGCCGCGGTGATGAACCTCGCCGGTGCGTTCCTCGGCAGCGGTGTCGCCAAGACCGTCAGTGAGGGGCTGATCGCGACCCCCGAGGGCGACAAGGGGATGGGTATCCTCTTCGCCGCGCTCGTCGGCGCGATCATCTGGAACCTCATCACCTGGTATTTCGGACTGCCCTCCTCGTCCTCGCACGCGTTGTTCGGCGGCATGGTCGGTGCGGCGCTCGCCGGCGGGACGATGGTGCACTGGGACGGGGTGCTCGACAAGGTCATCATCCCGATGTTCGTCTCGCCGGTCATCGGCCTGATCGTCGGCTATCTGGTGATGGTCGCGATCATGTGGATGTTCCGGAAGACCAACCCGCACAAGGCCAAGCGCGGCTTCCGGATAGCACAGACGGTCTCGGCCGCGGGCATGGCGCTCGGCCATGGTCTGCAGGACGCGCAGAAGACGATGGGCATCGTGGTGATGGCCCTGGTCATCGCCGATGTCGAGAGCCCGAGCGACCCGATTCCGGTCTGGGTGAAGCTCGTCTGCGCGCTGATGCTCTCGCTGGGAACCTACGCGGGCGGCTGGCGCATCATGCGGACGCTCGGCCGGAAGATCATCGAACTGGACCCGCCGCAGGGATTCGCCGCGGAGACGACGGGTGCGTCGATCATGTTCGGTTCGGCGTTCCTGTTCCACGCGCCGATCTCCACGACGCATGTGATCACCTCGGCGATCATGGGTGTGGGCGCCACGAAGCGGGTGAACGCGGTGCGCTGGGGGGTCGCCAAGAACATCATCCTGGGGTGGTTCATCACGATGCCGGCCGCCGCGCTGGTCGCCGCCGCCAGTTACGGGGTCGTGGTGCTGCTCTTCGGCTGACGGGGCGGCGGGGTGGCCGGGGTATCCGGTGGCCGCGCTGCCCGTCGGTTTCGGACGGGCCTGATCCGGTGATACGGAAAGAGGGCCGCCCCTACTCCCTCTGCGGGGAGCGGGGGCGGCCCCTTCGCCTTGCGGTGGCACCGCCATGCAGCACCTCAAGGCAGTTCTGGGGGCGAGGCCGGTCGCCCGGAGGGTGCGGTGGTTCGCCGGTGGAAACCCGCCACCGGGCGCAACCGCCCACGCCGCCGGCCCACGTCGGCCCCGTCGCCGGGTGACCGGGTTATCCGAATCGGCCCGAGATGTAGTCCTCGGTCGCCTGGACGGACGGGTTGGAGAAGATGCGTTCCGTCTCGTCGATCTCCACGAGCTTGCCGGGCTTGCCGACCGCCGCGAGGTTGAAGAACGCCGTGCGGTCCGAGACGCGGGCCGCCTGCTGCATGTTGTGCGTCACGATGACGATCGTGAAGCGCTCCTTCAGCTCGCCGATCAGGTCCTCGATGGCGAGCGTGGAGATCGGGTCCAGGGCGGAGCACGGCTCGTCCATCAGCAGCACGTCCGGCTCGACCGCGATCGCGCGGGCGATGCACAGACGCTGCTGCTGACCGCCGGAGAGACCGGAGCCGGGCTTGTTCAGCCGGTCCTTGACCTCGTTCCACAGGTTGGCGCCGCGCAGGGACTTCTCGACGACGTCCGACAGCTGGTTCTTCTTGTACGAGCCGTTCAGCTTGAGGCCCGCGGCGACGTTGTCGAAGATCGACATGGTCGGGAACGGGTTCGGACGCTGGAAGACCATGCCGACCGTGCGGCGCACGGTGACCGGGTCGACGTTCGCCCCGTACAGGTTCTCGTCGTCCAGCAGCACCTTGCCCTCGACGCGGCCGCCGGGGGTGACCTCGTGCATGCGGTTCAGGGTGCGCAGGAAGGTGGACTTGCCGCAGCCGGACGGGCCGATGAAGGCGGTCACGGAGCGGGGCTCCACGGTCATCGAGATGTCCTCGATGGCGAGGTGGGAGCCGTAGTAGGCGGACAGGCCGCTGACGTCGATGCGCTTGGCCATCTGAATCACTGCTTCTTTCGTGCCGCGGTCAGCGGCCGGTCTTCGGGGCCTTCCAGCGGGCGATGCCGCGGGCCACCAGATTGAGGATCATGACGAAGGCGATCAGGACCAGAGCGGCGGCCCAGGCACGGTCGTACGACGCCTCGCTGCCGATCTTGAACTGCTCCCAGATGTAGTAGGGGAGCGAGGACTGTGCGCCTTGGAAGGGGTTGGAGTTGATCAGCTGGCTGCCGAAGACCAGCAGCATGATCGGCGCGGTCTCGCCGGCGATCCGGGCGATGGCGAGCATCACACCTGTGGTGATACCGCCGATCGCGGTGGGCAGAACCACCTTCAGGATGGTGCGCCACTTCGGGATGCCGAGGGCGAGCGATGCCTCGCGGAGCTCGTTCGGGACGAGCTTGAGCATCTCCTCGGTGGAGCGGACCACGACCGGGATCATCAGGATCGTGAGCGCCAGCGAACCCATCAGGCCGGACGGCTGGAGCTTCGCCATGAGCATGATCGACAGGATGAAGAGGCCGGCGACGATGGACGGGATACCGGTCATCACGTCGACGAAGAACGTCACACTCTTGGCGAGCGCACCCTTCCCGTACTCCACCAGGTAGACGGCGGCGAGCAGGCCGATCGGGGCGGAGATCAAGGTGGCGAGGCCGACCTGCTCCAGGGTGCCGATCAGCGCGTGGTAGACACCGCCACCCGGCTCCATGCCGAGCACACCGGACATGGAGTGGGTGAGGAAGTAGACGTCCAGGACCTTGGCGCCGTTGCTGACCGTGGTCCAGACCAGCGAGGCCAGCGGCACGACGGCGAGGAGGAAGCACACCCAGACGATGCTGGTGGCGAGCCGGTCCTTGGCCTGGCGCTGGTTCTCGACGACCGTCGTCGTGACGTACGAGATGACGACGAAGAGCACTGCGGAGAACAGGCCCCACTGGACGCGGCTCTGCCAGCCCGCCGCCGCGCCGATGCCGACGCCGAGCACGAGCGCGGCGGCCGCGAAGGCGGCCGGGGCCCAGCGGGGGAGCGCCCGGCTGCTGAGGCTGCTCCCGGAAGCGGCCGCCGTGGGGGTGGGGCGTTCCTGTATGCCGGTGTTGGCTGCCTGGCTCATGCGTTGGCCCCCGAGTACTCCTTGCGGCGGGCGATGATGAGCCGGGCCGCGCCGTTGACCAGCAGGGTGAGGATGAAGAGGACGAGGCCGGAGGCGATCAGGGCGTCACGCCCGAGCTGATCGGCCTCGCCGAACTTCGCGGCGATGTTCTGGGCGAACGTTCCGCCGCCGGAGTTGAGCACATGCGCCGAGATGACGAAGCTCGGCGACAGGACCGTGGCGACGGCCATCGTCTCGCCGAGTGCGCGGCCCAGGCCCAGCATCGACGCGGAGATCACGCCGGAGCGGCCGAAGGGCAGCACCGACAGGCGGATGACTTCCCAGCGGGTGGCGCCGAGAGCGAGGGCGGCTTCCTCGTTCATCTTCGGGACCTGGAGGAAGACCTCGCGGCTGACGCTCGTCACGATCGGCAGAATCATGATCGCGAGCAAGATGCCGACGGTGAAGAGCGAGCGGGCGACGCCGACCTCGGTCTTCTCCAGGACGTACGTCCAGCCGAAGAACTGGTCGAGCCAGAGGTTCAGCCCCTCCAGGTACGGGACCAGGAAGAGTGCCCCCCAGATGCCGTACACGATGCTCGGCACTGCCGCGAGCAGATCGACGACGTACGCGAGGGGCGCGGCCAGCTTGCGCGGCGCGTAGTGCGAGATGAAGAGGGCGATACCGACAGCGATCGGAACCGCGATGGCCATCGCGATGATCGAGCTGACGATCGTGCCGAAGAGCAGGGCCGCGATACCGAAGACCGGCTTGTCGCCGACCGGGTTCCAGTCCAGCGTGGTGAAGAAGTTGCCCTGGTCCTTGGAGACGGCGAGCGTCGCGCGGTACGTGAGGAACACGGCGATCGACGCCATGATCACGAGCAGCAGAATGCCTGAACCCCGTGAGAGGCCCAGGAAGATTGTGTCGCCCGCGCGTCCGGGGGCCTTGGGCCTGGCGCGCTTGCGTTGCACCGGGTGCGCCGGTGGCGTGTCTATCGGTGTGGTGGAAGCCATGGTCTTTCCGGTCTGTGTGGGGGAGCGGTGTGGCTCCCCTGGCGGCGGTGCACCGGATGGGGGTGGTGCCGACGGGCCGGTCCGGAGGGGTGCACCGGGCCGGCCTGCCGGGCGTTGCTGGATTTCAGCTGGTGTTACGGGTGTTGCTTCCGACTACGAGAGGGACGCGATGGTCTCGCGGACCTTGGCGTTGATCTCGGTCGGGATCGGCGCGTAACCGGCCTCGGTGAGGAGCTTCTGGCCCTCGTCACCCGCGGTGTAGTTCAGGAAGGACTTGACCGTGGGGAGCGTCTCGGCCTTGTTGCCCTTGTCACAGACGACCTCGTACGTCACCAGGACGATCGGGTACGCACCCTCGGCCTTGGTCGTGTAGTCGAGGTCGAGCGCCAGGTCCTTGCCGGTGCCCTTGATCTTGGCGGCGGCGATGGCCTTGGAGGCGTTCTCCGGGGTGGCCTTGACCGGGGTGGAGCCACCGGTGTTGATGTCGACCGTGGAGATGGACTGCGACGAGGCGTACGAGAGCTCGAAGTAACCGATCGAGCCGTCGACCTGCTTCACCTGGGCGGCGACACCGGAGGACTGGGACGCGGACTGGCCACCGGGGGCCGGCCACTTCTTCTCGGGCTCGTACTTCCAGTCGCTCGGCGCGGTGGCGGCGAGGTACTTGCTGAGATTCTGCGTGGTGCCGGAGTCGTCGGAGCGGTGGAAGGCCTGGATCGCCTTGTCCGGAAGCTTCGCGCCCTTGTTGAGCTTGGCGATCGCCGGGTCGTTCCACTTCTTGATCTTGCTGTCGAAGATCTTGGCAAGGGTGGGGGCGTCCAGCGTCAGGCTGTCGACACCCTCGAGGTGGAAGCCGATCGCGATCGGGCCGCCGACCATCGGGAGGTTGATGCCCTGGCCGGTCTTGCAGACCTTCTTCGAGTCGGCGACCTCTTCGGGCTTCAGCGCCGAGTCGGAGCCTGCGAAGCTGACCGTGGCCTGGTTGAAGTCGATGATGCCCTCACCGGAGGACGACGACTTGTAGTTGACCTCCACGCCCTTGCAGCCGGCCATGTAGTTCTTGGCCCAGAGGTCCATGGCGTTCTTCTGCGCGCTGGAGCCGGAGGCGAGGAGCTGGCCCTTGGCGTCGTCACACTTGACGTTCGACGCGGCGCTCGTCTTCTCGCCGCTGCCGCCCGTGCCGCTGTTGTTGTCCGAACCGCACGCCGTGAGGACCAGGGCGCTGGAGACGGCGAGGGCACCGAGCGCGGTGGCACGAAGCCGGTTCTTGCGCTGAAGCTTCACTTTTCGGGTTTTTCCTTCCAGGAGCCGCCGAGGTCATGTTCGTTCTACGACGGCGTGCGACGTGGTGGGTGGTGCGGCGTTGTGCCGCGCACCGTGCACAGCCGAAGTTAGGCAGAACAGGTGAAGCGGTTTACGGGGAAGAGTGAACGGGAGGTGAACCGTGTCGGACGGTGCGGTTCTGGAGCCCGGTCAGGCGCCCGGCAGGTCGGCGAGCAGGGCGTCCAGCACGTCCCGGTCGTGGGACCGGGTGAGGCGGGTCCGGGCCGCCGCCGGGGAGAGCCAGCTCACCCGGTCGACCTCGGCGTTGGGTATGAAGGAGCCACCGGTCGCCTCGGCCGCCCAGTAGGCGACCTCCTTGGGACGCCCGTTCGCGAGGTATCGGACCGTGGGGAGCGGTGCGCCCGGTGCGCAGTGGTGACCGGTCTCCTCCAAGACCTCACGCAGGGCGCCGTCCAGCGCGGACTCGCCGCGCTTCAGCTTGCCCTTGGGATGCGACCAGTCGTCGTATCTGGGCCGGTGGACCAGACAGATCTCCAGCTCGCCGGAGCGCTCCGACCGGCGCCACAGCACGCATCCCGCGGCCAGTACGGTCGTATTGCTCACGGTGCGATCACCGCCGCGGTGGCATACGGCCAGTTCTCCCGGAACACACTGCGCGCCGCTTCCACCTCGTGCCGCTGGTCGGCGTGGAGCACCCCCAGGGCGTACGCGGTGGCGGGCGCGATCCGGGGGGTGCGCGCCGCCGACGCCGCCGCGGCCGCCGCCTCCGCCGCGTCCCGGTGCAGGTCCAGCGCGTGCCCCGGCGCGGCCAGGGCCGGATCGGGCGCGCCCCGCATCACCTCGCGGGCGTACCGGTGCAGCCGCAGCAGCAGCCGGGTCCGGTGCCAGGGCGCGTCCTGCGCCTCGTTGTACGGCTCGACCGCCCCGTCCGAAGGGAGGGCGGCCACCGCGCCGAGCAGCTGTTGTTCGGCCCGGTCGGCGGGCCCGTGCAGCATCTCCTCGGCCGGCGCGGTGGCCGTCGTGGCGAGCGGGACCTCGGAGGCGAGCAGCGCGACCGCGTCGGCCACCGCGTGGAAGCGGGAGGAGCCGAGCGCCTGGAGAGCCGCGGAGTGGGCGCGGGTCCGGGCGAGGGTCAGCTGCCGTTCCAGCAGCGCGCCGGCGCGGGCCGCGCCGACACCGAGAGCGGCGCGCTCCTTGCTGTCGGAGCCGGAGTCGGTTGTCGCACGGGCGGCGGGCAGCGAGGTGCCGGACAGGGCGTGCAGCGCTTCGAGGAGCCGGTTCAGCCGAGTCGCGTAGGCGTGTTCCCGGGCCAGGGTGCCCGAGAGCCAGGCCAGTTCGGTGCGGAGCTGCTCGGCCCAGGCCGTGTCCAGTGCTGCCCGGAAGGTGTGCAGTGTGCCGCCGATCCGCCGGGACGAGCGGCGCAGCGCGCCGGCGGCCTCCTCGGCGGCGTGGCTCCCGGCGTCCGTGGGGGCGCTGTTCTCGCGGTGCAGGCGCAGGCTGCGCAGGAATTCGGCGGCCTGTCCCTGCAGGTAGGGCGCGAGCACCGCCCCTGCCGTAAGGTCCGCCTGCGTCGTCTGGTGGTCATGGCGTCGCACGCCGGCGCCTCCGGGCGTCAATGAGCATTTCCTGTACGTGCCGCAGCGGCTGGCCGTCCGCGTCCGTGGCGTGCCGGGTCCAGTTGCCGTCGGAACCGAGGTGCCAGGAGGAGGTGGTGTCGGCCATGCCGGTCTCCAGGAGCCGGCCGAGGGCGGCGCGATGGGCGGGGTCGGCGACCCGGACCAGTGCTTCGATCCGGCGGTCGAGGTTGCGGTGCATCATGTCGGCGCTGCCGAGCCACACTTCGGGTTCGCCGCCGTTGCCGAAGGAGAAGACCCGGGAGTGTTCGAGGAAGCGGCCCAGTATCGAGCGGACCCGGATGTTCTCGGAGAGACCGGCGACGCCGGGGCGGATCGCGCAGATGCCGCGCACCCAGATGTCCACCGGCACGCCCGCCATCGCGGCCCGGTAGCAGGCGTCGATGATCGCCTCGTCGACCATCGAGTTGACCTTGATACGGACGTAGGCGGCCCGCCCGGCCCGCTGGTGCGTGATCTCCTTGTCGATCCGGGCGATCAGCCCGTCGCGCAGGGACTTCGGGGCGACCAGGAGGCGGCGGTAGGTCTCGCGGCGGGAGTAGCCGGAGAGCCGGTTGAAGAGGTCGGAGAGGTCCGCGCCGACCTGCGGGTCGGCGGTCAGCAGGCCGAGGTCCTCGTACAGCCGGGCCGTCTTGGGGTGGTAGTTGCCGGTGCCGACGTGGGAGTAGCGGCGCAGCGTGTCGCCCTCCTGGCGGACGACGAGCGAGAGCTTGCAGTGGGTCTTGAGGCCGACGAGGCCGTAGACCACATGGCAGCCGGACTCCTCCAGCTTGCGCGCCCACTTGATGTTGGCCTGCTCGTCGAAGCGGGCCTTGATCTCGACGAGTACGAGGACCTGCTTGCCGGATTCGGCGGCGTCGACCAGCGCTTCCACTATCGGGGATTCGCCCGAAGTCCGGTACAGGGTCTGCTTGATGGCGAGCACGTCGGGGTCGGCGGCGGCCTGCTCCAGGAACGCCTGCACGGAGGTGGAGAACGAGTCGTACGGGTGGTGCAGGAGTACGTCGCGTTCGCGCAGCGCGGCGAAGATGTCGGGCGCGGCAGCGGATTCGACCTCGGCGAGATCGCGGTGGGTGCCCGCGATGAACTTGGGGTACTTCAGCTCGGGCCGGTCCAGGGACGCTATGCCGAAGAGCCCGGTGAGGTCGAGCGGTCCGGGCAGCGGGTAGACCTCGGCGTCGGACACCTTGAGTTCGCGTACCAGCAGGTCCAGCACGTACGGATCGATCGACTCCTCGACCTCCAGGCGGACCGGCGGGCCGAAGCGGCGCCGCATGAGCTCCTTCTCCAGGGCCTGGAGGAGGTTCTCGGCGTCGTCCTCCTCGACCTCCAGGTCCTCGTTCCTGGTGACCCGGAACGTGTGGTGGGCGAGGACCTCCATGCCCGGGAAGAGCTCTTCGAGGTGGGCGGCGATGACGTCCTCTATGGGCACGTGCCGCTGTGGCGACGCCTCCAGGAAGCGGGTCAGCAGCGGCGGCACCTTGACCCGGGCGAAGTGGCGGTGGCCGCTGACCGGGTTGCGTACGACGACGGCGAGGTTGAGCGAGAGGCCCGAGATGTACGGGAAGGGGTGCGCCGGGTCGACGGCGAGGGGGGTCAGCACGGGGAAGACGCGCTGCCGGAAGAAGGTGAACAGGCGGGCCTGCTCCTTCTCGGTCAGTTCGGGCCAGCGGATCAGCTGGATGCCCTCGTCGGACAGGGCGGGGGCGACGTCCTGCTGGTAGCAGGCGGCATGCCGGGCCATGAGCTCGCGCGAGCGGGTCCAGATCAGGTCGAGGACTTCGCGGGGCTGGAGGCCGGAGGCGGAGCGGGTGGCGACCCCGGTGGCGATACGGCGCTTCAGTCCGGCCACCCGGACCATGAAGAACTCGTCCAGGTTGGAGGCGAAGATGGCGAGGAAATTAGCCCGTTCGAGGAGGGGGGTCGCCGGATCCTCGGCCAGTTCGAGCACTCGTTCGTTGAATGCGAGCCAACTGCGTTCCCGGTCCAGGAAGCGGCCGGGCGGCAGCTCGTCGCCGTCGACGTCGGGTTCGTACGTGTCGACGTCGGCATCGATGTCGGGATCGAGGTGGGCCCGGATCGACAGCGCGGCGCCGTTGGACGCCGCGGCGGCGACGGCGTGCGGCCGGTGCGCGGCGAGCGTGCCCACCGACGGCTGCGCGGCGGTCTGGACCGGGACCTCGGAGCTGGGCTGCTGGCTCATGTCCCCATTCTTCCGCGTCAGGGGCTCCGAGGGCGCGCCGGAGGGTGCGGAGATCGCGTTAAACGCACGGTTCGTGTGGTTCGCGCGGTCTCCACCGGGATTTCTCCCGTGGTGGGGGGTCGGCACAGCTGGCTGCATCCTGAGAGGGTCGCAAGTCCTTCTGAATGGCTGGTAACGGCGACATGACGTGCAGGAAGCGGTGTGCGGGTGCGCGGATGCCCCGCAGGGACCGTTCCGGGCCCATGTGCGGGGCCCGGAACGACGTTCGGCTCAGGCGTGACGGCGGCGCAGCACCCGGAAGGCGAGCGCGACCGCGAGGGCGGCGAGGGCGAGCAGGATGCCCGTCTCGACGAGCTGGAGCGGCCAGAAGTGCGAGGCGGGGTGGTAGTCGACGAGGTAGCGCAGGGTGATGTCCTTGTCGGCCAGGCAGCGGTCGGGATCGGACGCCTTCCGGCGAGCGCGCCGAGCGCCAGCATGCACAGGGCGTATCCGACGGGCGCCGTGCCCATGGCGCCGTATACGGCGCGTTCGTACCGCTCCAGCGGGTAGTGCGTCCGCTCGGTTCGGCTCCGGGCCCAGGCAAAGACGGCCGAGAGCGCGCCGAACCCGGCCGTGGCGAGGGCGGCGGGCACCGCGAGCCGGGCCGCCAGCCAGCGGGCCGGGGAGATCGCCTGGCTCCAGGCCAGTCGGTACGTGCCGCTCTCCAGCTCGCGGGCGATCACGGGGCCGGCGACGAACACGCCCACGAACACGGGCAGGACCATCATCAGCAGGCCGACGTCCACGAGCAGGCGGTTGAAGTGGCTTTCGACGTCGAGGAAGTGGCGGACGGTGCTGTCGCAGCTGCGGCTCGTGTCGCTGATCGAGCAGCCGGTGCCCGCGAAGGTGTCGGCGGCGGAGGCCGCCCACAGCCCGGCGACGATCACCGTGACGACCCCGGCGAGAACGATCGCGCCGGAGGTCCACAGGTCCCAGCGGTGCAGACGTACGGTGACCCGGGCCGGGCCGGACAGGCGGAGGGTGCTCATCATGCCGCCACCGCCCCACGGTTCTCGGTCACGCCCCGCGTCGCGCTCGGCGTCAGCAGCGCGGGTGCCTGGGGCGATCGCAGATGCGCGAGCAGCAGTTCCTCCAGCGAGGGTTCCGCGGTCTCCCAGACGCCGGTGTCCACCGGGCCCTCCGTCCGTACGAGGGTGGTCTGCACACGCCCCGCGGTGCGGGACTCGACGACGGTGTGCGGTGCGGTCTCCCGTACCGGGCCGGTGAGCAGGGCGTGCGCGGCGAGCAGATCGTCCGTCTCGCCGCCGAGGCGGACGCGGCCGCCGTCGACGAGCAGGAGGTAGTCGCAGGCGCCCTCCAGCTCGGTGAGGATGTGCGAGGACATCACGATGGTGGTGGAGTGCTCGGCGGCCTCGACCATCAGGGCACCCATCAGCTGGTGGCGGGCAGGGGGTACCCCCTGCTCTTTAAGAGCTTGGGGGAGGGGCGAGGTCGGCCATCGGCTCGTCCAGCAGGAGCAGTTCGGGCCGCTTGCCGAGCGCGAGGGCCAGGGCGAGCCGGGTGCGCTGGCCGCCGGAGAGATGACGATGCCGAGGCCGGTGGCCTCGATCGCAGCGCCTGTCATCCGGCCTGATCCCCCTCGAAAGTCTTGTCCAGTACGGCGGTGAAGAGCGCGCTCGCGTCGTCCTTCTCCAGCCCGGCCGTGCGGGCCCGGCGGACCCAGTCGGCGAGTTCGGCGCGCAGCGGCGCGTCGACGGCGGCCGCCACGCGGCCGAGGGCCCGGGTGACGAAGGTGCCGAGCCCGCGCCGGCCCTCTACGAGGCCCTCGCGCTCCAGCTCCCGGTACGCCTTGAGCACGGTGCTCGGATTGATGGCGGTGGCCTCGACGACCTCCCGCGCGGTGGGCAGCCGGTCGCCGGGCTCCAGCAGACCGAGGCGCAGGGCCTGCTTGGTCTGCTGGACGATCTGGAGGTACGTGGCGATGCCGCTGCGCCGGTCGATGCGGTACTCGACCGCTGCGGACTCTGCCATGTTCACCCCTTTCACTAATGAAGTAGTGAAAGGGGTGGCGTAAGGAAGGGGCGGCGTCAAGCGGGGCCGCCCCTTCCTCCGTGCCGCGGCTCAGAGGCCGCCCGACAGGCTCTCAGGACTCCGTGCGGTACATCAGGTCCACCTCGTGCGTCGCGAAGCCCATCCGCTCGTAGACGGCCAGGGCCGCCTTGTTGTCCGCGTCGACGTAGAGCATCGCGGTCGGCAGCCCCTCGGCGGCCAGATGGCGCAGCCCGATCGCGGTGAGCGCCTTGCCGAGCCCGCCGCCCTGCGCGTCGGGCCGGATGCCGACGACGTACACCTCGCCGAGGTGCTCCTCGGCATGCACCTTCGTCCAGTGGAAGCCGATCAGCTCGCCGTCGCGCTCGGCCAGGAAGAACCCCTTCGGGTCGAACCAGGGCTCCGCCTTGCGGTCGTCCAGGTCGCGCTGGGTCAGTGAGCCCTGCTCGGGGTGGTGGGCGAACGCGGCGCGGTTCACCGCGAGCCAGGCGCCGTCGTCCTCGCCGGGCACGAAGGTGCGGATGGTGACGCCGGGCGGCAGCACCGGCTCGGCGATGTCCAGCGGGCTCAACGGGCGACGCAGCTGGCGCAGTTCGCGGAAGAGGGAGAGGCCGAGGACCTGTGCGAGATGCCGGGCCGCGGACTTCCCGCCGTGCGCCCACACCCGCAGCCGCTTCCCGGTCACGGCGAGCAGTGCCGCGCCCAGCGCCCGCCCGTGCCCCTGCCCGCGGTACGCCGGATGCACGACCAGTTCGGCGGCGGGCGCCTCGACGGGGTCGGTGTCCTCCAGCTGCGCATACCCGACCAGGACCGTCCCGCTGGTCAGCAGCAGATGCCGCACACCCTCGCGCCGCCCGCCCCGCAGCTGCAGCCGCCCCTGCTCGGACACGGCCTGCCTGCCGTCGGACCGGGCTGCCTCGGCGAGCAGACCGGACACGGCGTCGGCCTGTTCGGGGGAGAGCGCGTCGAGCGTCTGGATCTCACGTCCGGGGGCGGGGAGAGGTACGTCAGTCGTCATATGTACGAGCGTACGGGGGCGGGGCGGGCGTCGGGCGGCTTGCGGGGGCGCCGACTGGCGGACCGGCCCTGGACGACAGGGGCCGGGCGCCGCGCGGAAGCTCCCGCGTGCTGCCGCGAACGGCGCCGGCGAGGTGGCCGGACGAGGCGAGTCGACCACCGTGCCCATGTGCTGAGGGCGGGGCGAGCGGTGCCGACACGCTGAGCCCGGTGGCGGATCGGCGCACTCCGGTGGTGGCCGGCCACCACGACGGGATAGGGAGGGACGCGGCGAGATACGGAGGGTGAAGCGCGACGCGGCGCGACGTGGCGTGATACGGCGCGACGTGGCGGGATGCGGAGGGGCGCGGCGGGACGATTCTGCCCGCATATGTGCGCCATGTGGGCGATAAGGGGAAGTTGACCCCGATTCCGACCGCATGGCAACCAGTTCGTAATCCCGCACACCTGTCGCGCTACGCGCGTTGACCCTAGGCTGCGGCACGAAGTCTCCAGACTCGTCATCACCCTCACACCTCCCGCTGAACTCACAAGGGGACCGATGTCAGCGACACCGCAGAAGAACCGCGCGTCCCGGCGGGTGCTCGCCGCCGCGGCTGGGCTCGCCACCGTCGGCGCGCTCGTCGCCGCGATGCCGGCCGACGCCCAGGACCACGGCCAGGGGCACGGCCACAACAAGCCGGCCAGTACCGTCGACGTACAGCTGCTGTCCTTCAACGACCTGCACGGGAACCTGGAGCCGCCGGCCGGCTCGGCGGGCACGGTCACCGAGACGCAGGCCGACGGTACGACCAAGGCGATTCCGGCCGGAGGTGTCGAGTACCTCGCGTCCTCGCTCCGTACCGCGCGCAAGGGTCACCCGTACTCCATCACCGCGGCCGGTGGCGACATGGTGGGCGCGAGCCCGCTGCTGTCCGGCCTGTTCCACGACGAGCCGACCATCGAGGCACTCAACAAGATCAACCTCGATGTGACGGCCGTCGGCAACCACGAGTTCGACGAGGGCGCCGTTGAGCTGGCCCGCCTCCAGAACGGTGGCTGCCACCCGGTCGAGGGGTGCTACGAGAAGGGCAAGAAGTTCAAGGGCGCCGACTTCCCGTACCTCGCCGCCAATGTGACGAACGAGAAGACCGGCAAGCCGATCCTCAAGCCGTACACGGTGTGGAAGAAGAACGGCATCAAGATCGGCTTCATCGGCGTGACCCTGGAGGGCACGCCGAACATCGTCACGGCCAACGGTGTCAAGGGCCTGAAGTTCCACGACGAGGTCGAGACGATCAACAAGTACGCCAAGGAGCTGGACCGGCAGGGCGTCAAGTCCATCGTCGCGCTGATCCACGAGGGCGGGGAGCCGGCCTCCACCTCGTACAACTACGACTGCGACAGCTCCGGCGCCGGTGACGGCATCTCCGGGCCGATCGTCGACATCGCCAAGGGCATCACGCCGAAGGTCGACGCGCTGGTCACGGGCCACACCCACCAGGCGTACGTGTGCAATGTCCCGGACCCGGCGGGCAACCCGCGCATGGTCACCTCGGCGGCGTCGTTCGGCAAGCTCTACACCGACACGACCCTCACGTACGACCTCCGTACCAAGGACATCGTCCGTACGTCGGTGAAGTCGGCCAGTGCCTCGAACCCGAAGTCGGTGAACCACATCGTCAGCCGGGACCAGCCCAAGGCCTCCGACATGACGGCCCTGATCGCCCGCTGGAACGTCCTCGCGGCGCCCATCGCGAACAAGCCGCAGGGCTACATCACCGCCGACATCAACGGCCGCGGCTCCACGGCCCCCGAGAAGCCGCTCGGCGACCTGATCGCGGACGCCCAGCTGGAGGGCCTGGCCCCGGCGGACAAGGGCGGGGCGGTCGTCGCCTTCATGAACCCGGGCGGTATCCGCGCGGACCTGGTCTACAAGGCGACCGGCAGTGAGGGCGACGGGGTGGTGACGTACGGCGAGTCCTTCACCGTGCAGCCGTTCACCAACATGATGAACGTCGTCGACCTGACCGGCGCCCAGCTGGTCACCGCACTCCAGCAGCAGGTCAGCGGTTCCAACGAGGCCAGCCCGAAGATCCTCCAGATCTCCAAGGGCCTCACCTACACCCTCGACATGACGAAGACCGGCGCGGCCCGCGTGGTCACCGACACCGTCAAGCTGAACGGTGCGGCGATCGACCCGGCGAAGACCTACCGCGTCGCCATGAACGAGTTCCTGGCGGGCGGCGGCGACGGCTTCGCGGCACTCGGCCAGGGCACCAACAAGCTGGTCGGCCCCTCCGACCTGGACGTCTTCAACGCCTACCTGGCGGCCCACTCGACGGCCGCCGCGCCGCTGGCCCCGCCGGCGACGGACCGGATCACGGTCATCCAGTAACTCCCGTACGCGGGTGAGCGGGGCGGTGGGCCGGCGGGCCCACCGCCCTTCCTCTTCCGCGGCCCGTTCAGGGTGCCGACCCAGCTCGGGAGAGCGCGAACCAGACCGCCTTCCGGCACGGGAAGCAGCCACCCAGCACAGTCATCCCTCAGGTGAACGCCAGCCGCTCCACGACTGCGTGGGGGAAGCGGACCAGGAGCGGGGTGTTCTCCACGCCGTCGTTGGCGACCACCTGCCATGCGGTCCGGACGGATCGGGACTCCGTGGCCTGGCTGTGCGTGGTGAGGTCCCAGATCCTCACCGTCCGGTCCGAGCTGCCGGTGATGGCATGGGGTCGTCCATGGAGTTCGGTCACCGCCATCGCGCGCACGGAACCGGTGTGTCCGAAGGCGGGTGATGCACCGGTTGCCTACCAGCACCTCGGGATGCGGGGTACCTCCCGCGTTCCCTGCGGCGGAGGGCCTGCTGCGGGCCGGGTTGTCCATGGACGTCCCCCTGTCGGTATCTGCGGCGGTGCGATCAGACCGTGAGTCGGTGGGCGAGCCGGGGCAGTCGGCTGGCTGTCGGCCCCGTTCCCGTCGTGACGTGTGCCGGTCATAATCCCTGGGTCGACCCCCACGGCAGACGGAGGCACCCCCGCATGAGCCCGTACACCGGTACACGCAGGAACTTCCTGGCCGGCGCCCTCGCCGCCACCACCACGGTCCTCGTCGGCGCGGGCCCCGCGGGTGCCGCGACCCGCCAAGTCCGCACCACGCAGGACTGGATGAGCGCCCTATCCGACGCCACCGCGCTGCAACGCCTCACGATCCCAGGCTCGCACGACTCCGGCGCTCGTTACGGCGGGCCCTGGACGGAGTGCCAGAACACCACGATCGCCGAGCAGTTGGACAGCGGGATCCGCTTCCTCGACGTACGGTGCCGGGTCACCGGCGGCTCCTTCGCGATCCACCACGGGGCCTCGTACCAGAACCTGATGTTCGGCGATGTGCTGGGCGCCTGCTGGGACTTCCTGGCGGCGCACCCCACCGAGACCGTGCTGATGCGGGTCAAGCAGGAGTACTCGGAGGAGAGCGACGCGGCGTTCCGGGCGGTCTTCGACGACTACCTCGACGTCAGGGGCTGGCGGCCGCTGTTCCACATCGACGCGGCGCTGCCCGTGCTGGGCGCGGCACGCGGCAAGGTCGTCCTGCTCGCCGACAACGGCGGGCTGCCCGGCGTCCGTTACGGCGACTCCGCGCTCTTCGACATCCAGGACGACTACATGGCGGAGCCGTTCGCCAAGTACCCCAAGATCGAGGCCCAGTTCCGCAAGGCCGCGCAGCAGCCGGGGAAGCTGTACATGAACTACGTCAGCACCGCCGCGCTGATGCCGCCGCGCTGGAACGCGGACCGGCTCAATCCACAGGTGCAGTCGTTCCTCGACGGCTCCGGGGCGACCGGCTGGACCGGGCTCGGCATCGTCCCGCTGGACTTCCCCGCCACCCGGTCGGGGCTGGTCGAATCGCTGATCAGGCACAACCCGCTGGATCGTTGATCGGATCGCCGGTGGTCCGGGCGCTGCGGCGTACGGGACGCATGAGGGCGGGACGCGCACGGACGGGCCGGGGGCGCGTGCGCACGGGCCGCGTGGGGACGGGGCCCATGCGCACGGGGCACGTGGGAACGGGATGCGTGCGGACCCCCTGACGGCGCGGCGCGGTGCCGTGTCGTGGGCGGGTGCGGTTCAGGCGGACGCCGTGCGGGCCGACGCGAAGTAGGACGAGGACTCCCGCGTCCACAGCAGGGCGACGGCTGCCAGGCCCGCCGCGCACGGCAGGACGCCGGCCACCGTCATCACCAGCGGGTGCGGCTGGCCGAAGTTGTACACGGCCAGGGCGGTGCCCAGCACGACGGCCGCGGTCCCGGCCCCGCGCGCCCAGCGGCGGCCGCGACGGCTTGCCCATGCCATCGCCGCGAACAGGGCGGCGCCCAGCACAGCGAGGGTGAACAGTCGCCGTGCGTGCCCGGCCGACCGGGCGCGACGCCTGTGCGGACACCCGAATCGTCCGCGCCTCACAGCCCCGGCGGCGGCTGCGGTGCCCCCGGCAGGCGGATCGCCGCCACCGTGCCGTCGCCGTCCGCTGCCGGGCGCAGGCCGACTTCGCCGCCCGCCTGCTGGACCGTGCGGGCGACGATCGACAGGCCGAGGCCCGAACCGGGGAGCTGGCGGGCGGACGGCGAGCGCCAGAAGCGTTCGAAGACGTGCGAGAGCTCGTCGGCGGGAATGCCGGGACCGTGGTCCCGGACCGCCAGTTCGCCGTCTCGCAGGGTGACGTCGATCGAGCCGTGGGGCGGGCTGAACTTGACCGCGTTGTCCAGGACGTTGACCACCGCCCGCTCCAGCGAGGCCGGCTCGGCCCGTACGTACCAGGGCGTCAGGTCCGCCCGGATGATCAGCTCCGGACCGCGCAGACGGGCGCGTTCCAGGGCCGTGTCCGCGATGTCGTGCAGCGCGACGACCTGGAGCGGGCCGGGGTGCGCCGCGTCGGGGCGGGCCAGTTCCTGGAGGTCGCCGATGAGCGAGGCCAGCTCGGTCATCTGGGCCTTCACCGACGTCATCAGGGCCCTGCGGTCGTCCGGCGGGATGGCCCGGCCGGTGTCGTCGCTGCGGGCGAGGAGTTCGATGTTGGTACGGAGGGACGTGAGCGGCGTCCGCAGTTCGTGGCCGGCGTCCGCGATCAGCTGGGCCTGGCGGTCGCGGGAGCTGGCGAGGGAAGCGGTCATCGAGTTGAAGGAGCTGGACAGCCGGGCGATCTCGTCCTCGCCCTCGACCGGGATGCGGACGGTGAGGTCCTCGGTCCGCGCGACATGCTCGACCGCCTCGGTGAGTTCGTCGACGGGACGCAGACCGGTGCGGGCGACCCAGAGACCGGCCGCGCCGGCGCCGATGACACCGACGCCGGAGACGATCAGGAGGACCCAGGCGAGGGTGGACAGCGGGGCGTCGACCTCGCTCATCGGGCGGGCGACGGAGACCGCGAAGCTTCCCGGCAGCACCCCCGGGATCGGATTGCGGGGCTCGTACGCGTAGGTGTTCACGCGCATCCTCGTGCCGTTCTTGGCCCTGGCGGTGTGCAGGGCGTTGTCGCGCAGCCCGGCGGCCACGGCGATGTCGGCGGCGGTCACTCCGATCGGTGACGCCCCGGCGGAGGTGCAGGTGCTCCCGGAGACGGTGACGAGCTGAACGGTGTACGCGCCTTCGAGCTGCGGTGCTGTCGCCTGTCCGGGGTGCGCGCAGGAGGTGAGCAGCTTCTGCACATAGATGTCGCTGACCGAGACATTGCGCAGCGAGGAGTCCAGCTGGTTGTCCAGCTGCGCCCGCGTCACGAACCAGCAGGCCGCCGCGACCGCCGCCACCGCGACCGCCACCGCCGTCGCCACCAGCAGCGCGAGCCGGGTCCGCAGGGGCAGGGCGCGCAGCCGGTGCAGGGTTCCGGTCATCCGTCACCGCCGCCGGAGCGGAGCGCGTAACCGACCCCCCGCACCGTGTGCACGAGCCGCGGTTCGCCGCCCGCCTCCGTCTTGCGGCGCAGGTACATCACGTACACGTCCAGGGAGTTGGAGCTCGGTTCGAAGTCGAAGCCCCACACCGCCTTGAGGATCTGCTCGCGGGTCAGCACCTGCCGCGGGTGGGCCAGGAACATCTCCAGCAGGGTGAACTCGGTACGGGTCAGCTCGACCTGGCGCGTGCCCCGGGTGACCTCGCGGGTGGCGAGGTTCATCCGCAGATCGGCGAAGGCCAGCACATTGTCGTCGGGGACGTCGCCGCCCGCCGCGGCCGCGTACGAGCTGCGGCGCAGCAGGGCCCGGATGCGGGCGAAGAGCTCGTCCAGCTCGAAGGGCTTGACCAGGTAGTCGTCGGCGCCCGCGTCGAGACCGGTGACCCGGTCGCCGACGGTGTCGCGGGCGGTGAGCATCAGGATGGGTGTGGTGGTGCCGGTGGAGCGGAGCCGCCGGGCCGCCGTGAGGCCGTCCATCCGCGGCATCTGGATGTCGAGGACGATGAGGTCGGGGGCGTACGACTCGGCCCTGGTGAGGGCGTCGAGACCGTCGACGGCGACCTCGGTGCCGTACCCCTCGAACGCGAGACTGCGCTGCAGCGCCTCACGTACGGCGGGCTCGTCGTCGACGATCAGGATGCGCTGCGGATCGTCTTCGGCGGGGCTCATCGCTCGTTGTCCTCTTCTCGTTCCGTGCCGGTCGGGCTGCTCTCAGCCTCGCACGGCCGCGGCACGTCGTCGCGCGGCCCGGCGCTTGCGGCCCGCGGTGGTGCGGATCTCCGGGACCCGGGGCGGCTCGGAGGCCCGGCGGACGGCCAGTTCCGTGACGAGTGCGAGAGGCAGGGCCAGGTCGGCCGGGCCGCCGGGGGTGTCCGTGGGGTGGTGCATGGATGTCTCCTCAGGAGCTGTTGCCGGCCCGCAGGGTGCTGAGGTCGGCCTTGAGTGTGTTCACCGGGATGGCGAAGCCGAGACCCACGCTGCCCGCGCCGGCGCTGCTGGATCCTTCGGACGAACTCGCCGAGTACATCGCGGAGTTGATGCCGATGATCTCGCCGTTCATATTGATGAGCGCGCCACCGGAGTTACCGGGGTTGAGCGAGGCGTCGGTCTGGATGGCCTTGTACGTGGTGGTGGAGTTGCCGGTGTCGCCGTTGAACTGCTGACCGCCGAACTCGAACGGCCACTGTCCGCCACCGGGCAGTCCGCCCTGTCCCTGGCCCTGGCCGCTGCCGTCCTCCTTGGCGACCGTGACATCGCGGTTCAGGGCGGAGACGATGCCGCTGGTGACGGTGCCGGTGAGGCCCTCCGGTGAGCCGATCGCCACGACCTGGTCGCCGACCGCGATGGCAGAGGAGTCGCCCAGTGTGGCCGTCTTCAGCCCGCTCGCGCCCTGGAGCTTGATGAGTGCGAGGTCCTTGGCGGAGTCGGTGCCGACGACCTTCGCGCGGTACGTCTTGCCCGTGCTGAGCGTCACCTTGATCGACGAGGCGCCGGAGATGACGTGGTTGTTGGTGACGACCTCGCCGTCGGACGTGATGACGACGCCGGAGCCGGTGGACTCGCCCGCGGTCGAGGTCGCGTTGATCTCGACGATCATCGGCGAGACGGCCTGGGCGACACCGGCGACGGTGCCCTTGCTGCTCTGCGAGACGGTGGTGCCGGGGACGACACCGCCGCCCGCGCTGTTCGCGTCGTTGCCGGTGAGCTGACTGATGACGGTGGCGGTGCCGCCGCCGACGACCGCCGCCGCGATCGCCACGGCCGCCAGGAGCGCGACCGGCCGCTTGGCCCGCCGCCGGGGCGCGGCCGGCTCGGGCGCGGGCTGCGGGAAGGCGGAACCGTATCCGCCGTCCCCGCCGCCGTGCCCGTCGGCGCCGCCCCGGCCGGGCCACACCGTGGTGCCGGGGGCCGTCGCGACCGGCTGCGCGGGCTGGTAGGACGGCGGCGGCGGCGGGTAGGACGCGTCACCGTTGCCGTACGAGGGGTACATCGGGTACTTGCCGCTCGGGCGCTGGCTCTCTGTCATGACCAAAAGCGTGTCCGGCGAAGATGAGAGAAGCCTGAGCACGCCCTGAGAAGCCCGGCAGAACCTCGTATGCCCGACATAAGTTACGGCCGCTGCCCGTGCTGGGGAGGTGCCGAGCAGTGCGGTGGGCGTGCGCTGTCTCCCCACGGCGGGTTGCAGTCGCGGCGCCGAGGGATTGCGGTGATCCTGTCAGGGGAGCGTGGCCGGCCTCGCACGGGCCTTGTGCGTCGGTGACCGCGCTGTACAGGAAGGCGACGGCCATGACAGCGATGTCGGACAAGGCACGGCCGGGGCACAGAGGGACCGGCAGCGAAACGGTCAGCGGCGCGTCCATGTTCGCCGGGGCCGCGCTGATGCTCAGCGGGCCGCTCAGCATTCTCATGGGCGCCTCCGGCATTGCACAGGACACGCTGTTCTCGTCCTCGTCCCATTACGCCTACGGGTTCGGCCTGACCGCTTGGGGCGTGATTCATCTCGTGGTCGGGGTGGCGCTCGTCATCGCCGGCCTGGGAGTCCTGACAAACAAGAGCTGGGGCCGCGGGGCCGGCGCGGCAATGGCAGGGATCAGCCTGATCACCCAGTTCATGTTCGTTCCGTACTACCCGGCGTGGGCCATTCCCATGATGACGCTCGACCTCATCATCGTGTTCGCGCTGACGAGGTTCCATATGGGAACCAGCGACGGTCGGTGAAGCCGGACGCGGCCATTGCCGGTGGGAGCCATGGCCACTTGGGCACGGCCCCGTCCGTGCCCCGCACCACTGGCATCGTCACTGACCGGCCGCAGGCTCCCCGCAGCCGCACGACCGCCGCACCACCAACGCCGACGGGAACTGCTTCAGCCGCTCCCGACGCGACCCCGACACCCGCAACGAGTCGTCGAGCACCAGGTCCACGGCCGCCCGTGCCATTGCCGGGCGGTCCGAGAAGACCGTCGTCAGCGGCGGATCGGTCAGCCCGGCTTCCTTCACGTCGTCGAAGCCGGCCACCGCGAGATCCCCGGGCACGTCGATGCGCAGCTCGCGCGCGGCCCGCAGCACCCCGATGGCCTGGTCGTCCGTCGAGCAGAAGATCGCCGGCGGCCTGTCCGGACCCGCGAGCAGCTTCAGCGCCACCTGATAGGCGTCGTAACGGTTGTACGGGGCCTGGAAGAGTCGGCCCTCCGTCGAGCGCCCCGACTCGTGCATCGCGCGGCGCCAGCCCTCGACGTGGTCGGCGACCGGGTCACCGACCGCCGGGGTCGACTCCACGCCGCCGAGGCACGCCACGTACGCGTTGCCGTGCTCCAGCAGATGACGGGTGGCGAGCTGGGCGCCGCCGATGTCGTCCGTGACGACCGCGACGTCGTCGATCGCCTCGGGCCGCTCGTGCAGCAGCACGACCCGCGCGTCCCACGCCTCGATCTCGGCCGCCGCCCGCTCGCTGGGGCCCTGGCTGACCAGGATCAGCCCGGAGACCCGCATGCCGAGGAAGGCCCGCAGATAGTGGACCTCGCGCTCGTCGCGGTAGTCGGAGTTGCCGACGAGCACCATTTTCCCGCGCTCGGCGGCGGCCTGTTCGACCGCGTGCGCCATCTCCGCGAAGAACGGCTGCCGGGCGTCCGGCACGATCATCCCTATGAGGTCGGTCCGCCGCGAGGCCATCGCCTGGGCAACCCGGTCCGGCCGGTACCCCAGCTCCTTGATCGCGGCGAGTACCCGCTCGCGCGTGGCCGGGGCGACCGGCCTGGGTCCGTTGTTGATGACGTAGCTGACGACCGCGGTCGACGTACCCGCCAGTCTCGCCACATCGTCCCGCGTCACCTTGGCCACGCGCGGCAGTCTACGCGGATGGACCAAGCGGGTGACAGGTGGATCCGGCAGGGTTCGCGGGGTCGGGTACGCGTGTTGGCGGCGTTGTCGATCAGGCACTCGCCATCGCGCTGAAGGCATGTGTCCCGCGCCTTGCCCCGATCCGCGGCGCGGCGGAGGCACGCACCGGACCCCGCCCCGTGCTCCGGCCCGGTCCGCCGGTCACCCGCTACCTGCTCGCGGGCCGGACCGGGACTTCCCCCGCGGCCCCGGCCGTCCCCGGCCGCTCCGGGCGGGTCACGGGTCGGGCGGCCGCTTCCGCCGCGGCCTGGGACTTGGCCTCCTCGGCGGTGCGCTCCACCTTCTCCGGTGCGACGAAGCGGTAACCGACGTTGCGGACCGTGCCGATCAGCGACTCGTGCTCGGGGCCGAGCTTGGCGCGCAGCCGCCGCACATGGACGTCGACCGTCCGCGTACCGCCGAAGTAGTCGTAGCCCCAGACCTCCTGGAGCAACTGGGCGCGGGTGAAGACCCGGCCCGGGTGCTGCGCCAGATATTTGAGCAGTTCGAATTCCTTGAAGGTCAGGTCGAGGACCCGGCCCTTCAGCTTCGCGCTGTACGTCGCCTCGTTGACCGACAGATCGCCGTTGCGGATCTCCATCGGGGAGTCGTCGGAGCCGATCTGCTGCCGGCCGGTGGCCAGCCGGAGCCGGGCCTCGACCTCGGCCGGTCCCGCCGTGTCCAGCAGTACGTCGTCGATGCTCCAGTCGGCGGTGACGGCCGCGAGACCGCCCTCCGTCACGACGAGGAGCAGCGGACAGCCCGGTCCGGTGGACCGCAGCAGCTGGCACAGCGACCGCACCTGCGGCAGATCGCGGCGGCCGTCGATCAGGATGACATCGGCACCGGGGGTGTCGACGAGAGCGGGGCCTTCGGCAGGCGCCACCCGCACGCTGTGCAGCAGGAGACCGAGGGCGGGAAGCACCTCCGTCGACGGTTGAAGGGCATTCGTCAGGAGCAGCAGTGAACTCATCGCCGCCCACCTGCCTGGGTCGTCGGTCGGTGATCGTGCACGGTTCGCTCGCCCATTACGTCGGTCCTCCTCGTTCCCTGCGAGAGGGGCACTCCCGGGCTCGGGCCCGGGGGAGTATGCGGCACTTCTTCGTACGTTTCGTGCTGGCTTTCGCACGGGTTGCCGTACGACGGCTGTCATACGGTTTCTACGGCCGTGGCCCCGCGCCCTGGGACCGCTGAGCTTGTGGAAACTTCTCCGTAACAACGCCTGGAAAGCACAAAAGGATCCGGGGGCTGCTTTGCCCGGATCCTCTTCCCAGCAGAATAGCCCACATGAGTTCTGTGCCCGAGGGGCGATTTCGGAGTTCCTCTGTTCCCTTGATCACGCCCGGTCCTCTGCGCACGGCATTGCGGACCGATGACGGGACCCGTATCGAGGCGGTGTACGAGCCGTGTACGGCGGGTGCCGGGGCCGCTGCGGGAACATCCTTCGACGGTACTGCGATCGTGGTCGCGCACGGGTTCACCGGTTCGGTGGACCGGCCCGCCGTACGACGGGCCGCCGGGGTGTTCGCCCGGCGTGCGGCCGTGGTCACGTTCTCCTTCCGCGGCCACGGCGGCTCCGGCGGCCGGTCGACGGTGGGCGACCGCGAGGTGCTGGATCTGGCGGCGGCGGTGCGGTGGGCGCGGGAGCTCGGACACCGGCGGGTCGTGACCGTCGGGTTCTCGATGGGCGGCTCCGTGGTGCTGCGGCACGGGGCGCTGTACGCGGGACGAGCGGCGGAGGACGCGGACGCCCGTGGCGTTGTGGGGCGCGAGGGGCGCGTCGGAGCACACACCCAGGCGCACGCGGACGCGGTGGTGGCCGTGAGCGCCCCCGCCCGCTGGTACTACCGGGGCACGGCCCCGATGCGTCGGCTGCACTGGATGGTCACCCGGCCCGTCGGCCGGCTGGTCGGCCGCTACGGGTTCCGCACCCGGATCGACCGCGACGACTGGGATCCGGTACCGCTCCCGCCGGTCGAGGCGGCCGGGCTGATCGCCCCGGCCCCGCTGCTGATCGTGCACGGCGACCAGGACCCGTACTTCCCGCTGGACCACCCGCGGATGCTGGCCGAGGCGGCGGGCGAGGGCGCCGAGCTGTGGCTGGAACGCGGCATGGGCCATGCCGAGAACGCGGCGGACGAGAGCCTGCTCACCCGCATCGGTGACTGGGCGGCGGCACCGTGATTCATGATGGACAGCTGATGCGAGACGAGAGGAGTGCCGCCATGCCCGCGGGAACGATCCGCTACTGGGCCGCCGCCAAGGCCGCCGCCGGGACAGCGGAGGAGCCGTACACAGCCGCGACCCTTGCCGAGGCGCTCGACGCGGTGCGCGAGCGGCACCCCGGTGAGCTCACCCGAGTGCTGCAAAGGTGCTCGTTCCTCATCGACGGTGCCCCCGTCGGGACCCGAGGTCATGAGACCGTACGCCTTGCCGAGGGCGGCACGGTCGAGGTGCTCCCGCCGTTCGCAGGAGGGTGAACCGCAGAACATGAGCAGCAATGATCATCAGTATCCGTACGGAAACGATCATCAGCATCCGTACGGACAGGACCCGGGCCAGGGGTACAGGCCCGGGTACGACCGGCCGGACGGCCAGGATCCGCAGCCCGCGCAGCCGTACGGACAGCAGCAGCCCGCACAGACCTACGGGCAGCAGCAGCCCTCGCAGTCGTACGGGCAGCAGACCTACGGGCAGCAGGCGTACGGCGACCCGACTCACGGCGCGCAGGCGTACGGCGACCCGACCCACGGACGACAGCCGTACGAGGGTGAGACGTACGGCGCGCAGTCGTACGGGCAGCAGGCCCACGCCCCGTACGGAGCCCCGCAGCAGGCGCACGGTGCTCACGACCCGCACCGGACGCCCGGAGCCCCCGGGATGAACCCCGGGCCCGCGTGGCCCGAGGGGCAGACGGGGGAACCCGTCGCGCCCGCGGCACACGGCACGCACGACCCCGGGGTCACGCAGACCTGGGAGGGGCAGACCTGGGACACCCAGTACCAGCCGACCATCCAGCCCGCTCAGCCCGTGCAGCAGCCCGTGCCGCCCGGTGCCGGGACCGACGGTCCGCCGCGCCCGCAGCACGCGCAGCCGCACGGCGCCTCCGGCTCCTACCCGCTGCCTCCGGCGGTCCCGCTCGCGACCGGGGCCGCCGAGCCGGTCCGGGCGGCCGTCCCGGCGGACGCGCCCCCGGCCGCCACCGCCTCCGCGCTCGACGCCGCCGGTTACAGCGCGCCCACCACTCTGGGCAACAGCCGCATCACCGACGCCCAGCGCGCCCGCGCCGAGGGCCGCTCACCGATCATCGCGCCGGGCATGCAGCCCGCCGCGATCACCGCGGGACTCGGGCTGCTGCTCGCCCTCGGTGCCGCGATCGGGTCGTACGCCCTGGTCGTGCCGCTGGTGCTGCTCCAGGCCGTGACCGCGGCCGGCTGGTTCCGGCTCAACGGCATGTGGCCGGCCCGGCAGGGCATCGCGCTCGCGTTCGCCGGCGGCCTCGTCGCCGACATCGCGCTGCTCGCCGCGGGCCGGGAGAACGGACCGGCCGCCATCCTCGGCACCCTCGGCGTCTGGGTGCTGCTCACCGTGGTCCTCCAGCTGCGCAGCCACGCGAGCCCCGACGAACGGATGCAGGGGCTGATGGCCACCGTCGCGTCGGCCGCCCTCTCGGTCCTGGCCGCCGGACATCTCGCGGCGGTCCCGGACGCGGTGACGCTGGGCGGGGTGGCCGTCGCGGTCGCCGTGCTCGTCCGCGCCCTGCCGCTGCCCGGACCGGCCTCGGTCGTGGTGGCGCTGCTCGCCGCCGCGGGCGCCGGTGCCGTGGCGGGGACGTTCACCGATCTCGGCACGAAGGGCGCGCTGCTCGGCCTCGCGGCGGGTGGTTGCGCGCTGATCGGGCTGCGGGTGGCGAGCTACGACTACCCGTCCCGGTTCGTCCACATGACGGCCGGTGTGGCGCTGCCGCTCACCGCCGCGGCCCCCGCCGTCTATCTGATCGGCCGCGCGATCTCGTAGCGCCGACCGGTAGGCACCCCCCTCGGGAACCGGAGGGGGGTGCCTGCTCGTCGATCACCCCGGGCGTGCTGTGCATCCGTAGCGGACGCACGGGCCGCCAGGGGTCCGGCCGGATGCAGGGTGAGGGGAAGAGCGGGCATGCGTGCACTGCGGATACTGCTGGTCATAGCGGTGGTTCTGGGCGGGATCTTCGTCGCCGTCGACCGGGCGGCGGTGTACTTCGCCGAGTCGGAGGCCGAGGGACGGGTCCAGGTCACCGGCGCCACGATCGGCTCGACGGATGTCTCCATCAAGGGATTTCCGTTTCTGACGCAGGTCGCCGGAGCACAGCTCGACGAGGTCGACGTCCAGATCTCCGGCATCGAGGCCGACGCCGACGGCCGCAGGATCCGGATCAGCAGGATGAACGCCGCGCTGCACGAGGTGAAGCTCGCCGACGGCTACTCCAGCGCCACCGCCGCCCGCGCCACCGGCACCGCCGTCATCTCGTACGAGGACCTGACCAAGGCCGCCGGCGACGGCGTCGTCGTCGAGTACGGCGGCAACGGCAAGGTGAAGGTGACCGGCACGGTCGACATCCTCGGCCGCCCGCTGTCGCGCAGTGTGCTCTCCACGGTCACCCTGATCGGCGGCCACACCATCAAGGTGCACGCGGACAAGGTGCCGGGCGAGGGCATTCCCGGGCTGGAGGGTCTGGTGCGCCAGAAGACCGACTTCGAGCGGGAGGTCGGCGCTCTGCCCAGCGGCCTGAAGCTGCGGAGGATCCAGCCGACCGCCGACGGCCTGGAGATCTCGGTGACGGGCACGGACGTCCGGCTCGCCGGATGAGTCCGGCGCACGGGCCCCGCCGATGAGCACCGCCGGACAGCGACGGCCGGGGCGGGACAGGGCTTCAGCGCCCCGGCGCATCACATAGTGAGACGGTCGCGTCCGATCCGCAGATGACCGACGCGTGCCGAGGGCACGGGCAGGGTGCCCCGGACGCCGCGCTCACGTTCGTGTCTCGCATTACGGACGATCGTGTCTCGCGATACGGTACGGCGGTGACATGCCCGCCCGTACCTCCCTACGATCGGTGCCATGCAGTGCTCAATCGGCGGTCTCCCACAGCGGGGCCGGGCGGATCTCACGAAGCGGCGGGCAGTGGACCTGTGTCGCGTCGCCGCCATGCTCTGTCGCACTGTCTGAGCGGGAGCCTTCGGCACCCCGCGTTCCCCGGCCCTTCGGTCGATGTCAGGGCCCCATCCCCATCCCCATCGCCTGTGCACGTGCGCCGCACCCTGTCCGCCGCACATCCGCATCACGCACCGTCTCGCACCATCTCGCCGCAGACCGCCCCGGAGGAGAACAGAATGAGCCGCAGTGACGTCCTGGTAGACGCCGACTGGGTCGAGGCCCACATCGACGACCCGAAGGTCGCTCTCGTCGAGGTCGACGAGGACACCTCGGCGTACGAGAAGAACCACATCAGGAACGCGATCCGGATCGACTGGACCAAGGACCTCCAGGACCCGGTCCGCCGTGACTTCATCGACCAGGCGGGCTTCGAGAAGCTGCTGTCCGAGAAGGGCATCGGCAACGACACCACGGTCGTCCTGTACGGCGGCAACAACAACTGGTTCGCGTCCTACGCGTTCTGGTACTTCAAGCTCTACGGTCACCAGGACGTCCGCCTCCTCGACGGCGGCCGCAAGAAGTGGGAGCTCGACTCCCGCGACCTGGTCGACGGCGACCAGATCCCGTCCCGCCCGGCCACGGCGTACAAGGCCCAGCCGCAGGACGAGTCGATCCGCGCCTACCGCGACGAGGTCGTGAAGGCCATCGGCAACCAGAACCTGGTCGACGTGCGTTCGCCCGACGAGTTCAGCGGCAAGCTGCTCGCCCCGGCGCACCTCCCGCAGGAGCAGTCCCAGCGCCCCGGCCACGTGCCGAGCGCCCGCAACATCCCGTGGTCGAAGAACGCCAACGACGACGGCACCTTCAAGTCGGACGACGAGCTCACGGCGCTCTACGAGGCCGAGCAGGTCGACCTGGCGAAGGACACCATCGCGTACTGCCGTATCGGGGAGCGCTCCGCGCTCACCTGGTTCGTGCTGCACGAGCTGCTCGGCCAGGAGAACGTCAAGAACTACGACGGCTCGTGGACCGAGTACGGCTCCCTCGTGGGTGTGCCGATCGAGCTCGGTGCCAACAAGTAACTCCGCACGACCCGGACCAGCACGACCCCCGACCCAGAAGGACAGAACACCATGTGTGGAGCAAAGGCCGGCGGCCCCGACGCTTCGAGCATCAAGCCCGGTGAGACCACCATCCAGGGCAGCGTGACCCGCGACGGCGAGCCCGTCACCGGCTACGTGCGCCTGCTGGACTCGACCGGCGAGTTCACCGCGGAGGTCCCGACCTCGGCGACCGGACAGTTCCGCTTCTACGCGGCCGAGGGCACGTGGACGGTGCGCGCCCTCGTCCCGGGGGGCAGCGCCGACCGCACGGTCGTGGCGCAGACCGGTGGCCTCTCCGAGGTCGCCATCGCCGTCTGACCGACGCGGGATGCCGTCCGTCCGACCAGGGCGGTGCTCCCGCGTCGCCTTACCGGCCGAAGGGCCGTACCCCAGGGGTTGGACGCCTTCTGATGCGGGGTACGGCCCTTCGTGCCGTTCGCGTGAGCGGCGAACGGACCTACGCTTGAGGTATGTACGCCCGACGCCGGCGTGGCTACTTCCTGATGATGGGCGGCTGCATCGTCCTCTTCGTATCGGCCTGGTCCTTTGTCCGGCTGTGGTCGATGCCCGCCGCCATAGCGATGTGTGTCGTCGCCATGGTCATCCCGCCCGTCGCGGCGATGGTCGCCAACCGGCGGGGCCCGGAGGACCGCTGGTGGGACGATCCGTCCGGCGACCCGAAGTCCGACGAGTGGTGGGACGAGCTCGACGGCAAGAAGCGGCACTGAACGGCCGCGGACGGCGCCGCAGGCCGTGGGCGCGTCAGTAGACGAGGGCCTGGACGCCGTCGGCCATGATCTCGCTGACGAAGACCTGGGCCCCCGCGATCCGTACGCCCTCCAGGACGTCCTGCTCGGTGATGTCGCGCCGCGCCGCGCACTGCGTGCAGAGGGTGATCCGCCCGCCCGTCTGGATCGACTCGATCAGATCCGGCAGCGGCGCGGCGTGCGGCAGTTCGAACTCGGCGGCGCGCCCCGGCAGGGAGAACCACGAGGACTCCCCGGTCAGCCAGAGCGAGACCTCCACACCACTGGCGACGGCGACCGCGGCCACCGTGAACGCCTGGGAGCAGCGCTCGGCTGCGTCGGCACCGGCGGTCACCTTGATCACGAGCTTCTTCGGCATATGCCGAACTGTAATCGTCGGGCGGGCAACCTCATCCCCTCGGTGGCAGTCAGGTGGGTGCGCGGATAACGGAATCCGCGCCTCAGGTCTCGTGGGGGGACCCCTTTTTGGAACCGAAAGACACCATTCCTGACGGGCAGGCCGAGCCCGTACCCGTGCCCATACCCGTGCCGGCGCCCGTCGCGAAGCGCCCGCGTGGGCGCACGACCCTGCTGATCGCCGCTGCCGCGGTGCTCGGTATCGCCGGGGGCACCGCCGTGGGCTACGACGTGCAGGCCGGTCGCGCCCCGACACCGCTGCCCGCCCTGTCGCAGCCCGGTCTGGCGTACCCGGCGAAGGCGCTGCCCGCGGACAAGGCCCCCGACCCGCTGCCCGCGTCCCAGGACCGTCAGGTCAGGACGGACGGCGACCTGCGCAAGCTGCTCGCCGACAGGCCCGCGGGCTGGAGCGAGGACAAGGCGGCGCCGGGCTTCCGCGACGGCTGGCTGGGCGTGGACGAGTACGCCCGCACCTTCAGGGACAAGGGCGCCCAGTACGAGTACTTCCTGGAGTCCGACATGCGCCGGATCGCGGGTGCCGCCTGGAAGCGCGGGCAGTACCGCACCGCCGAGACCTATCTCGTGCAGTTCCGCTCGGGCGTCGAGCAGGAAGCCCAGGACTTGGCCGAGGGACAGCGTTCGTACATGCCCGGCACCGAGTTCGGTGCGGGCAACGACGGCGATCCGCTCAAGGGAAGCGGCAACGGCCGCTACTACCTCTACGAGGTCGAGCGGAAGCCGGGCTATCTGCCGTCCTACCGGGCCAGGGCCACCGTGTACCGCGGCGACATCATGGCCGACATCAACATCTACGACACCGTACCGATCAGCAAGAAAGACATCCGGACGCTGGCCGAGCGACAGCTGGAGCGGCTGTGAACGACGTGACCACGCAGGTGACGACGCCCGACGAGAGCGCCGACGCTCCCGGGCCCGCGGCCCCGCTTCCCCCGGCCGCCCCCGGCCGCTCACGCCGGCTGATCCGCACAGCGCTCCCCGTCGTGCTGGTGATCGCCGCGGTCGCAGGTGCGGTCGCGTACACCAGCAGCACGGTGGACAGCGCCGACCGCAGCGTCAGGACCGTCCTCTGGCAGGAGCCCGAGCACAAGCCGGGCAAGGACCCGGCCGGTGACGTGGCCCGGGGCAGGGCCTCCACCGAGCTCAGCAAGTTGCTGCTGCCGGTCCCGAGCGGCTACCGGCTCGGCCCCGACATCGGCGAGATGGGCAACGACGGCGAGCAGAGCGGCAGGAAGGCGGCAGCTGCGGTGAAGGAGAGCGCCCGCGGTCTCGCGGGCAAGGAGCGCCGGGACTACGAGAAGCGGGTCGACAAGCTCCGTATCGAGGGCACCGCCGTCCGTTCCTATGTATCGGACGGCAACGACCTGCTGGTGGAAACACAGATCATGCGGATGAAGGACAAGAAGGCGGTCCAGAACCTCTACAACGTCAGGTCGGATCTCTTCGAGACCATCGGCATCTTCCGCCAGGGGCCGAAGATCCAGGGACACACGAGGAACGCCAAGTGCTTCCTCCTGCGCAAGGACGGCGAAGCCGACGAGGACTTCATGGTGTCCATGGAGTGCATGGCGTACGACGGCGAGCTGAGCATCGGCGTCTCGGCGTCCGGCACTGTGCCCTTCGACCGGGCGGCCGTCGCCGAACTGCTGAAGGACCAGCTCAACCACATCGCGTCCCCGGGGGAGTACGTATGACCGAGCAGACGGCGCAAACGCCTGCCGCGCCCACCGGGGAAGCGCCCGCCGAGGCGGCTCCCGTACCGCAGGCGCCCGAGCCGCCTCTGTTCCCGCCGCTGCCGCCCGAACAGCCCAGGCGCGTCCTGCGGGCCGTCGCCCGGTGGACTGTCGCGGCCCTGGTTCTCGGCGGTCTCGGCGCCGGTACGGCCTTCGGTATCACCTCGATGGAGCGCACCGACGTACCCGGTCTGGCCACCGAGAGCGACGGCCGCTGGGACTATCCCGAGCTGAGCCTGCCCGCGCTCCCGGCCGGTTCGCCCCGCCCCTTCAGCGGCGGCAATGTCGCCGAGATCCACCACGCCGACCTGCGGCGTCTTCTGCTGCCTGCCCCGGCCGGAGCGACCGTGGACAAGAAGCTCGACGGCGGCTGGGTGAGTACGGAGCAGTACCTCTCCGAGTATGTGAAGGGCAAGCGCTCCGACATCACACACATACTGAAGGACTCTGCTCCGCGGCACGTGGCCGCCCGCGGCTGGACGATGCCCGACGGCACGTCGTCCCGGATTTATCTCGTGCAGTTCAATTCGACGGCCTTCGCGCAGTACTTCAGGGACGCGATCGTCCGGGACACCCCCTCCGGGGTGCCTCTCGTCGGGACGTCCGAGACGTCCGGGATGGTCCTCGACGAAGGCTGGAACGGCGCGGGCAAGGTGGAGCGCACCGCGTCGTACGCGTACGACGAGGCGAAGCCGTACGGCGCGGCGCAGGTCCGCCAGGGGTACCTGGTCGCCGGCGACACGTTCGCCCTCGTCGTCCAGTCCCGGGAGGGCAAGGAGGGCACGGATCGCGTTCCGTTCCACCAGACGCTGATCCTGCAGAACCAGCTGCTGGGCTGACCTGCCCCACGGCAAACCCCGAACCAGCGGGCCGGACCCCAACCCATTAGGCTGGGGCCCGGCCCCATACCGCTGCCCTACCGCTCGTTCCAAGGAGCTCCCGTGCTTGAGGCATTCTTCTCCGCCCTGCTGGTCCTGGTCTGCCTCGGCGTTCTCGCCTTCGCCGGTGTGACCGTGAAGAAGCTGTACCAGGGTCAGCGCTGAACCTCCCCGCCCTCGCCTCTTGTCCGCACGGGTATCCCCGTCAGGACAACGTGACACCGACACTCCGTTGCGTCACGTCCGTAGTCGCCCCCACCTCACAGATCGTCTGAGCCGCTCATGATCGAGATCCCGTCCGACCTCCACCCGGACCTCGTCCCGCTGGCCTTCCTCCTCGGCAACTGGGCGGGCGCGGGTGTCTCCGACTTCCCCGGCGCCGAGCAGTGCAACTTCGGCCAGGAAGTCTCCTTCAGCCACGACGGCCGGGACTTCCTGGAGTACGTCTCGCACACCTGGGTGCTCGACTCCGAGGGCAAGAAGGTCAAGCCGCTGGAGTCCGAGTCCGGCTACTGGCGCATCGACAAGGACCGCAAGGTCGAGGTCGTCATGGTCCGCGACCAGGGCGTCATCGAGATCTGGTACGGCGAGCTGGCCGACCAGAAGCCGCAGATCGACCTGGTCACCGACGCGGTGGCGCGGACCGCGGCCTCCGGCCCGTACAGCGGTGGCAAGCGTCTCTACGGCTATGTGAAGAGCGATCTGATGTGGGTCGGCGAGAAGGCCACCCCCGAGGTGGAGCTGCGCCCGTACATGTCGGCGCACCTGAAGAAGGTCGTCACCCCGGAAGAGGTCGAGGCGATGGCGAAGAGCCTCGGCGACCTCCCGGACGACGGCATCGCCTTCTTCAAGTAGTCCGCGCCCCGGCCGGGGGCCTTCCGGCCGTTCGTCCCACAGGCCCGCGTCCCCGTGATTCGCGGCGTGCGGTCCACGGATTCCTTTTGCACACAGCTGCGGGCAGGTGCTCACCCCGACCTACACTGAGCGTGTGGTGAGCACCGACTGGAAGACCGACCTCCGACAGCGCGGCTATCGGCTGACGCCGCAGCGGCAGCTTGTCCTGGAAGCCGTCGACACGCTGGAACACGCGACGCCCGACGACATCCTCGCCGAGGTACGCAGGACCGCGTCCGGCGTGAACATCTCCACCGTCTACCGGACGCTCGAACTCCTGGAGGAGCTGGAGCTGGTCAGCCACGCTCATCTGGGGCACGGGGCGCCGACGTACCACCTGGCCGACCGCCACCACCACATCCATCTGGTCTGCCGGGACTGCACGAACGTCATCGAGGCCGATGTCGAGGTCGTCGCCGAGTTCACCGCGAAGCTCCGGGCCGACTTCGGGTTCGAGACGGACATGAAGCACTTCGCGATCTTCGGCCGCTGCGCCGACTGCACGGCGAAGGCCGCGTCCGCTGGCCCGGCCCGGACGGCCGAAGCGGGGCATCCCGAGCCGTAAATCGCGTCGTACGCTGGTCGCATGAAGAGCCCCCTGCTGTCCCTGCCCGGTGCCGTACCCGCCGAAGGCCGCGACGAAGGCGTCGCCGCACACTACGGAGACCTGTTCCGCGAGCAGCGCGCCCTCGCCGACGGATCCGGCCTCGTCGACCTTTCGCACCGTGCCGTCGTCACCGTCACCGGCAGCGACCGGCTGGCCTGGCTGCATCTCCTGCTCACCCAGCACGTCAGCGAACTCGCCCCGGGACAGGCCACCGAGGCCCTGATCCTCAGCGCGAACGGGCACATCGAGCACGCCCTCTACCTCGTCGACGACGGCGAGACCGTGTGGATGCACGCCGAACCGGGCACACAGGGCGACCTCGTCGCCTATCTGGAGTCCATGAAGTTCTTCTACCGGGTCGAAGTCGCCGACCGCACGGAGGACTTCGCCGTGGTGTATCTGCCGGCCGGCTCCATCGCGGAGGTTCCGGACGGCGTGACGGTACGGGAGACGGCGTACGGCCGGGATCTGTTCCTGCCGCGCGCCGACCTGGAGAAGTACGCGGCCGGACACGGCCCCCTGGCCGGCATCCTCGCGTACGAGGCGCTGCGCGTCGAGGCGCACCGCCCGCGCCTGGGCTTCGAGACCGATCACCGCACCATCCCGCACGAGCTGGGCTGGATCGGCACCGCCGTCCACCTCCAGAAGGGCTGCTACCGAGGCCAGGAGACCGTGGCCCGGGTGCAGAACCTGGGCAAGCCGCCGCGGCGGCTGGTCTTTCTGCACCTCGACGGCAGCGAGGTCGTCCTGCCGGGACACGGCACACCGGTGCGGCTCGCCGCGGACGGCGCCGAGGGCAGGCAGCTGGGCTTCATCACCACCTCGGCCCGCCACCACGAACTGGGCCCGATCGCGCTGGCGCTGGTCAAGCGGAACGTCGCGGTGGACGCGGAACTGCTCGCGGGCGACACGGCGGCCGCCCAGGAGACGGTCGTGGAGCCGTAGCCCCTCCCGCTCTTCGGCGCAGATCCCCTACGCGCGACCGTCCGCGTCGTCCATGCCGGCTGCGCGACCTGTCTGCGTCCGGACCGGGACCAGGCTCTCAGACCTCGACGATGACGGTGAACGGGCCGTGGTTCGTGAGCGAGACCCGCATGTCCGCTCCGAACCGGCCCGTCTCCACCCGCGCTCCCAGCGCCCGCAGCTGCGCCACCACCTCGTCGACCAGCGGTTCGGCGACCTCGCCGGGCGCGGCGGCGTTCCAGGTGGGCCTGCGCCCCTTCCGGGCGTCCCCGTAGAGAGTGAACTGCGAAATCACCAGAAGTGGTGCATTCACATCGGAGCAGGACTTCTCGCCCTCCAGGATGCGGACCGACCAGAGCTTGCGGGCGAGCTGGGCCGCCTTCTCCGCGGTGTCCCCGTGGGTGACTCCCACCAGCACACACAGTCCTTCGCCGATGATTTCGCCGACCACCTCGGGTCCGCCCGACGCGCCCGCACCGTCGGTCACCGTGACGCTCGCACCGTCCACCCTCTGTACCACTGCACGCATACAGACCAACCTATCTTGGGCTGAACGGGTACAGAGCATCCACACAGGCCCACTGGAGTGGCACCATGCTGGGAAGGCGGTGTGCCGACGCACCGGTCGAGGGGATGGACACAAGCATGAGTACCCATGGAACCGGGCAGTCCCCCGGCGCCGTGCCGGTCGCGCGTACCGGCACCAGTACCAGTACCAGCACCATGCGCCCACCTGTCCAGCGAACCGGTCACGGTCCCGTGGACGGCCCGTCCACGGGACCGCAGCCGGAGCTGGGCGGCCTGCGACTGCCGGAGCTGCGCACACTGCGCCGCGACTCGCAGCGCGACGAGGCCGACCTCAGCTATGTGCGGCGGCTGGTCCAGGGGCGGATCGACATCCTGCGGGCCGAGCTGGCCCGGCGGCTGGATCCGGAGACACCGGTGGTGGACCGGCTCTCGGAGATCCTCGCCGACACCCCGTCCCAGCACCGCTCCTCCGCCCGGCACGTCACGCTCACCACGCCGCGCAGCGACGAGTACCGCCGGCTGGCGGCCGAGACGCTGGCCGAGGTCGAACTCTCCGACCTCGACGCCCGTACGGACGAGGAGCTGCACGCCGCGATGGGGCGCCTGGTCCGCTACGAGCAGCAGGTCTCCCGGCGCCGTCACCAGCTGCAACGCACCGCGGACGATTGCAGTGCAGAGATCGCCCGCAGGTACCGTGATGGTGAAGCACAAGTAGACGACCTGCTCGCCTGAGGCGACCCTTCCGGGAGCGGGTTCCGCTCGTTCCCGGAAGGCCACCATGACCTCCAGCGCCCCCGCTGTCGCCCCCTCCGCCCTGTCCCCCGAGTTGCTCCCCGTGCTGGCCGAGGTCGTACGGTCCGGCTTCGTGGAGGGCCGTCACCGGGGTTCCCTGGTCGTGCTGGCAGCCGACGGCAGTGTGGAGAGGGCACTCGGCGACCCGACGGCGCCGGTCTTCCCGCGCTCCTCCAACAAGCCGATGCAGGCCGCGGCCGTGCTGCGGGCCGGGCTCGATCTGTCCGGGGAGCGGCTGGCGCTGGCCGCCGCGAGCCACTCGGGCGAGGGCTTCCACCTCGAACTCGTGAGCGCGATGCTCGCCGAGCACGGACTGACGCCCGGCGATCTGCAGACCCCGCCCGATCTGCCGCTGGACCCGGCGGAGGCGGAGACGTATCTCGCCGCGGGCCACGTCCGGGAGCGGATCACCATGAACTGCTCCGGCAAGCACGCGGCCATGCTCGCCGCGTGCGCGGTGAACGGCTGGGACCGGGCGTCCTACCTCGACCCGTCGCACCCGCTCCAGCGGCTGGTGCACCAGGTGGTGGAGGAGGCGGCCGGCGAGCCCGTCACGGCGGTCGGTACGGACGGGTGCGGAGCGCCGCTGATGGCGATCAGCCTGGTGGGACTGGCGCGGGCCTTCCGCTCGTTCGTGACGGCGGATCCCGGGACGGCGGAGCGCCGGGTCGGGGACGCGATGCGGGCCCACCCCGAGTACGTGGCGGGAACGCGCCGCCCCGACACCTGGCTGATGCGGGAGGTGCCGGGCGCGCTCTCCAAGATGGGCGCGGAGGCGGTACAGGCGGTGGCCCTGGCGGACGGCCGGGCGCTGGCCTTCAAGATCGACGACGGTGCGACGCGGGCGCTGGGCCCGGTGCTGGCCCGGTCGCTGCGCCTGCTCGGCGTCGACGCCCCGGTGGTCTCCCGGATCGGGCACGCGCCGCTGCTGGGCGGCGGTGGCGAGGTCGGCGAGGTCAGGGCCGCGTTCTGACCGGAATCCGAGGCGGCGGAAATCCGGGCGACAAGCCGTGGACCGGATGCCTACCGTGGGGCGCATGCGTCCCGAGGTCCGTACGATCACCGAATCCGAGTTTCCCGGCTGGCTGCGCGCGAAGCACACCGGCTTCCTCCGACCGCCGATAGCGACGGATCAGGAGGCCGCCGGTCGCCTCCCGCACACCGACCTGACCCGTACGCAGGGCGCGTTCGACGGCGGGCGATGCGTGGCCACGTTCCGTTCGTTCGCGCAGGAACTCACCGTCGTCGGCGGTGCCGCGGTGCCGGCCGACGCGATCTCCAACGTGACGGTGTCGCCCACGCACCGACGCCGGGGGCTGCTCAGCCGGATGATGGCCGCGGACCTGGCGGCGGCGAAGGAACGCGGCGACGTGGTCGCCACCCTGATCGCCGCCGAATACCCTATCTACGGCCGTTACGGCTTCGGCCCGGCGACGTGGACGACCGAGTGGGAGATCGACGTACCGAGGGCGGGCCTCGATCCGCGCTGGTCGGGTCCCTCCGCGTCGGACGGCGGCCGGATCGACCTGGTGACCGGCGCGGACGTGCGCAAGCTGGGCCCGTCCCTCCACGACCGGCTGCGCGCCCGGCAGCACGGTGCGGTCAACCGCGACACCCGCTGGTGGGAGGTGAACACCGGCGAGGGCCTGACCGGGCCCGGGACCTGGACGGAACCCTTCTACGCGCTCTACACCAACGCGGACGGCGAGGCCGACGGCCTGATCGTCTACCGCGCCGACGACCACTGGGGCGACGCCAAGCAGCCGCTCAACCGGGCCACGGTGCTCGGGCAGATCGCTGTCACCCCGGCCGCGGAGCGCGCGCTGTGGCACTTCGTGTGCTCGATCGACTGGATCACCACGGTCCGCACCGGCCACCGGGCCCCCGACGACCTGCTGCCCCTCCTCCTCCCGGACCCGCGCGCTGCTCGCATCGTGACCCAGGCGGACTGGCTGTGGGTACGCGTCCTGGACGTCGTACGCGCCCTGGAGGCCCGCACCTACGCGGTACCCGGCGCGCTGACCCTGGACATCCACGACGGCACGGGCCTGACCACCGGCCGCTACCGCCTGGACGCCTCGGGGTCCGGCGCGACCTGCGTCCCCACCACGGCCGGCGCCGATATCGCCCTGGACATACGGGAGTTGGGGACGCTCTACCTGGGCGACGAGTCGCCGCTCCGACTGGCGGCCCTGGGCCGCATCGATGAACTCACGCCGGGTGCGGTGGCACGGGCGGAGGGAATGTTCCGAACGGCGCGGCGGCCCTGGTGCCCGGACGTCTTCTGAGACGTGGGTGCTGGACAGGATCGATCCCCTGGCGGAGGCACGGGCGCGGGACCGAGGAGGGAGGGCGCGGGGCCGCTCTCGGACGTCAAGTCCGGTTGAGGTCAAGGCGTACGCTTCTCGTTCATGAGCGGAGAGAAGCCCGGACCGGAATCGGCGGCTCAGGCGGGCCGTGCGCCGTACGCGCCTATGAGCCTGCGTGAGCGGAAGAAGCAGCTGACGTACCAGGCGGTCTCCGAAGCCGCGATCACGATGTTTCTGGAGCGGGGCTTCGACAAGGTCTCGGTGGCGGAAGTGGCGGCTGCCGCGGACATCTCCAAGCCGACGCTTTTCCGGTACTTCCCGGCCAAGGAGGACCTGGTCCTGCACCGGTTCGCCGACCACGAGGACGAGGCGGCCCGTGTGGTCGCCGCCCGCGGGGAGGACGAGTCCCCGCTTCAGGCCCTGCACCGCCATTTCCTGGACGGCCTGGAGCGGCGCGACCCGGTGACCGGCCTCTGCGACGTTCCGCAGGTGCTGGCGTTCCAGCGGCTGCTGTACGGGACGCCGTCCCTGGTGGCCCGCCTGTACGGCTACCAGGGACGCTCGGAGGCGGCGCTCGCGCGTGCGCTGGGCGACCGGGTGCGGGACAGGCTGGCCGCGGGTCAGATCATCGCGGTGCTGCGCATCCTGGCCCTGGAGAACTGGCGGCGGATGGATGCGGGGGATAGCGCGGACCAGACGTACGGGAGTGCGGTCGAGGCCGCCGAACTCGCCTTCGTGCAGCTGCGGTCGGGACTCGGGGACGCGTGGTAGGCAGGAGTGGCGGTCGAGGTGCGGTCCGCAGCCGCGGGTGTGTCCGGCGGTGGCGCTCAGGCGTGGACGTCCTCGCCGTGCAGCACGGCTTCCGCGATCTCCCGCACCCGGTCACGCGTGATGCCGGTGCGCTGTTCCACGGCGAGCGGATGGTCGGTGGGCTCCAGCTCGATGCGGGGGCGGCGGCGCGGGGTCGTTAGCCATGGGCGGGATCCTAGAGCCTGTCGTACCGGCGGTGGCGGGTCTGCGAGGTCTGTTCCCGTTGCGTGCACCCGCGGGCCGCGGCGCGCAGCCGTGCCCGCGGCGGATCCGGGACCGTGCCCGCGGCGGATCCGGGACCGGGCCCGCGGCGGATCCGGGAGGCGACCGCAGGCGCCGACGCGGTCAGCTCTCGGACGGTATGTCCAGCGCCGTTCCGTACAGCCTGGTGGCCCGGAGCCGGATCACCACGCGCCGGTCCGCGACGACCTGCTTCAGGAAGGCCGCTTCCTCCGCCGGATCCTCGAAGCCCGGGTGGTTCACGGATGTGGCGGTTCGTGCGCGTGGTGGTTCGTGCGCACGGCCCGGGGGCTCGGGTCGTGTGGCTGGTCCGTGTGTGCGGGGGGCTCAGGCCGTCGGCGTACGCCCAGGCCGCCGCAGCACCACGAAAGCGAGGCCGAACGCGGCCACCAGGAGCCCCGTGCCGACCGTGAATGCCAGGTGGTAGCCCCCGGTCAGCGCCTCGGCCCGGCCGAGACCGTCCGCGAGCAGCGTGTCGGTACGGGTGGCCGCCAGCGTGGACAGCACCGCGACGCCGATGGCCATGCCGATCTGCTGCGTGGTGTTGAACAGCCCCGAGGCGAGCCCGGCATCGCCGTCCCCCGCCCCCGACATGCCGAGCGCGGTCAGTGCGGGAAGCGCCAGCCCGAAGCCGGCGGCGAGCAGCATCACGGGAAGCAGATCGGTGACGTAATGCGCGTGCACCGGGACGCGGGTGAGCAGGCCGAGGACTCCGATCAGCAGGACGAGCCCGGCCAGCAGTACGTTCCGGTCGCCGAACCGTGCGCTCAGCCGGGCCGAGACGCCCAGTGACACGGCCCCGATGACGACCGCCGCCGGGAGCATGGCGAGACCGGTCGCGGCGGCGCCGTACCCCAGGACGTTCTGGAGGTAGAGGGCGACCAGGACCTGGAACGAGTACAGCGCGGCCACCATGAGGACCTGGACCAGATTGGCCCCCGACACGCTCCGCGAGCGCAGGATCCGCAACGGCATGAGCGGGGTGCGGGCGGTGGCCTGGCGGACGACGAACGCGGTGAGCAGTACGAGGGTGAGCGAGCCGAGTCCCAGGGTGGGCGCCGACATCCAGCCGTCCTTCTCGACCTCGACGACGGTGTAGATGCCCAGCATCAGCCCGGCGGTCACGAGGAGCGCGCCGATGACATCGGCTCCGGCGGCCCGGCCCTCGCCGCGGTCGGCGGGCAGCACGCGTACGGCGACGAGGAGAGCCGCGAGCCCGATCGGCAGGTTGATGAAGAAGATCCAGTGCCAGCTGAGGCCGTCGGTGAGTACGCCGCCGAGTACCTGGCCGATCGACGCCCCTGCCGCGCCGGTGAAGCTGAACAGGGCGATGGCCCTGGCGCGTTCACCGGGCTCGGTGAAGAGGGTGACGAGAATGCCGAGACCCACGGCGGAGGCCATGGCACTGCCGACGCCCTGCAGGAAACGGGCGGCGATCAGGACACCGGGGGAGGCGGCGACCCCGGCGAGGAGCGAGGCCGCGGTGAAGACGGCGGTGCCCGCCACGAACATGTGCCTGCGGCCGATGAGATCGCCGAGCCGTCCGGCGAGCAGCAGCAGGCTGCCGAACGCGATCAGGTAGGCGTTGACGACCCAGCTGAGACCGGCTGGCGAGAAGCCCAGGTCGTCCTGGATGGCGGGCATCGCCACGGTCACGATCGAGCCGTCGAGGACGGTCATCAGCAGACCGGTCGCGATGACGCCCAGAGCGATCCGGCGCGAGGCCGGCGAGACGGGTGCGGGTGCGGAACGAGGAGCGGGACCGGGCGTAGGAGGGGCGGAGGCGGCGGGGGCAGACATCGGGCTCTCCTGTCGGACGGGATCGACAAGAGAGACCGTAGCAGATGGTTTTGTTGCAGATTATTTGTTTCGGGCTTGCTTGCTCGCGTCCGGCCCCTTCGGTGCGGTTGCTCGCGCCCGGCTGCTCCGGTGCGCTTGCTCGGGTCCGGGCGGTTCGGTGCGGGTCGCTTGGGTCCGGAGTTCGGTTCGGGGCCGGTTGTCGCGGGTTACTTCTTGCTCTGGCGTGCCCGGCGGGCGCTCGCGGGGCCTTCCGTCGGGGTGGCCAGATGGGCACCGGCCAACTGGCCCAGGGCCCGCAGCAGGACCTTCCGATCGTCGGCGGGGAGGCTCTCCAGTGCGTCGTCGTGTACGCGGTCGACGATCTGCTGACTCCGCTCGGCGAGCCGGGCGCCCTTCTCGGTCACGGCGATGATCCGGGCCCGCCGGTCCCGGCTCGACGGCCGGCGTTCGGCGAGACCCGCGCTCTCCAGGGCGTCCACGGTCACGACCATCGTGGTCTTGTCCATGTCGCCGATCTCGGCGAGCTGGATCTGGGTGCGTTCCTCCTCCAGGGCGTGCACCAGTACGCAGTGCATGCGTGCTGTGAGACCGATCTCGGCGAGCGCCGCCGACATCTGTGTCCGCAGGACGTGGCTCGTGTGGTCCAGGAGGTAGGAGAGGTCCGGTGCGGTGCGGGTGGGGGCCATGGCGGTCATGCGCCCCAGCGTAACAATTCGGACTGTGGCGGATAGTCCGCAACTGGACGTTCTGGTGTCCGTCCCCGCGCCGTTCCGGCCTCGGGTTCACGGCATATCGGCCTCGGGCCGGGGGCTCGGCCCCCGGCCCCTCCCGGTACGGCTACTCGCGACGCCCGAGCAGCGCCATGTCGTCCTCGTCGAGGGTCAGTCGGCCGGCGGCCATGTTCTCTTCGAGGTGGGCGAGCGAAGCGGTACCGGGGATCTGGACGATCGAGGGCGAGCGGGCCAGCCCCCACGCGATGGCGACCTGGTGCGCCGTCGCACCGTGCCGTTCCGCGACCTTCCGGAGGTTCTCGGCGGCGAGCTCGGTGTGCCCGCCGCCCAGCGCGAAGAACGGCATGTACGCGATACCGGCGTCCGCACACTCGTCGACGAGCGCCGCGTCCGTCTGATCGAGCACGCTGAACCGGTTCTGCACGGCGACGACCGGCGCGATCGAGCGGGCCTCCGCGAGCTGTCCGGCCGTCACATTGCTGACGCCGAGCTGCCGGATCAGCCCTTCCTCGCGCAGCGCGGCCAGCACGGCGAACCGCTCGCCGAGCGACTCGGCGATCCCCGAACCCAGCCGCCCCACCCGCAGGTTCACCAGGTCGAGGGTGTCGACCCCGAGGTCCTCAAGATTCCGTTCCACCTCCGCGCGCAGCTGATCGGGGCGGGCCTCCGCGTACATCTCACCCGTCTCGTCCCGCAGCGGGCCGACCTTGGTGGCGATGGTGACGTCCGCCGGGTACGGATGCAGCGCTTCGCGCAGGAGATCGTTGGCGCGGTGGGTGTCGGAGAAGTAGAAGGCGGCGGTGTCGATGTGCCGCGCCCCGAGCTCGACGGCTCGGCGGGCCACGGCCACGGCGTTCGCCGTGTTGCCGGCGGGCCCGCTCCACCGCCCCGGCAGCTGCATCGCCCCGAAACCGAGGCGCGGGACGGTGACGGTGCCGCCCAGTTCGAAGGTGCCGGGGCCGGGGACCGGGGAAGAGGGCGAGGCCGCATCCGGATCTGAGTTGCTCGATGAGAAGGTCATGCGGGGCAGCATGACCGTCTCAGGGCCGGATCCGCACATTCATTTTTCGAGCTCGCGCGCCGGGGCTCAGGACCTCGCGGCCGACCGGTGCAGGATCTGCGCCAGCTCGTGCGGCTGGGAGAACATCGGCCAGTGGCCGGTGTCCATCTCCACCAGCTCCCAGTGCTCTTCGGTGGCCAGCAGCTTGGCCACGACGTCCTTCGGTTCGTCGCCGTCGAGCAGGCACTTGATGTACGTCGCCGGAAGCTCGCCGAGCGGACGTGCCAGTACGGCGGGCTCGGTCAGCGTGGCGCCCGGGTGCGGAGTCGAGCCGCCCACGAAGCGGGCGATCTGCTCGTCGGTGAGGCCCTGGCCCTCGCAGTCGGCGGCCGTGAGCGGCGCCCAGAAACCGGCGTTGCCCGCGATCGTGGCCTCCAGCGCCGCCGGGCCGTTCCACCAGCCGGAGGCGAACGACTCGCCGTCGACCGGAATCTCGGAGTCGACGAAGACCACGCGGGCCAGCCGGTCACCGATCCGTTCGGCGGCCTGACCGACCGGGATGCCCGAGTAGCTGTGGCCGACCAGGACGACATCGTGGAGATCGTGGCGTTCCACCTCGTCGACGATGTCCCGGACGTGGGTCTGCTGCCCTGCCCGCACACCCCGTCTCTCCGCGAGACCGGACAGCGTCACCGGATGCGTGCCGTGCCCGGCCGCGCGCAACTCGGACACCACCTCGTCCCACGCCCACGATCCGAGCCATGCGCCCGCCACCAGTACGAATTCAGCCATGGCGGCAACCTAGCGCGGGGGCGCCACCGCTCGCTCCGTTTTCGAACAAGCGCCGACCGACGTGCGGCCGGTGGTGACGTGCCGCGTACCGCCTCGGGCGGGCTCGTCGGTGCTTCGACCGGGAAGGTCCGCCGGGTCCGGACGGGCGAACTCCGCACGGACGCCTCTGTCGGCGGATAGCGTCATGTTCACGGTGAAACGGTGAAACGGTGAAAGGGAGCGTGATCATGGCAGAACGTGAGGTTCCGCCTCGCGTGGCGGCGGCGGAGCGTGTCGCCTCCGAGGCGGGATTCATGAAGAGCTGCATCCCTGAAGTGGGGAGGTTGCTCAGGCTGGCCGCCGCTGCGAAACCGCACGGAATCATTGCCGAGAGCGGCACCGGCTCGGGCGTGGGCACCGCCTGGCTGCACAGTGGCCTCGGCGCCGGGGCGCGCCTGGTCACCGTGGAGCGGGACGAGGAGCTGGCCGGTCGAGCGGCCGGTGTCTTCGCGGACGACGAGCGTGTCAGCGTTCTCACCGGGGACTGGCGGCTGCTTGAGCGGCATGGCCCGTTCGACGTCTTCTTCTGCGACGGCGGTGGCAAGCGCGACGACCCCCAGGGCGTCGTCGAGCAGCTTGCTCCCGGTGGCCTTCTCGTCCTGGACGACTTCACCCCCTCGCCCGACTGGCCGCCTCGTTTCGGCGGCGAAGTGGACGAGCTCCGCATGTTCTACCTCACTCATCCAGACCTGGACGCCACTGAAGTACTCACCACACCGGCCAGTTCAGCGGTTGTTGCGGCACGCCGCCTCTGATGGAGCCTCTCGTCCGGAGCGTGCCGGGCGCGGGTGCCCGCATCAGCACGTCACCGGTGACCGACCGCGATGCCAGGCGTCCAGCGAGGCGTCGGCGAGGCGCAGTGCCAAGGAAATGGCGGCGACTCGGGACCGGCCGTCCTTCTCGGACGGGTACGGGCCCGACGCCGTCCTGGGGAACAGGGTGGGGGCGGAAGCATGGACGAGGGTGGACTCGACGGTCGGCTCGTGTCAGCGGTGCGAGCGGGGGAGGCCGACTCGGTGCGGTCCCTGCTGCGAGAGGGCGCGAATCCGGACGCGGTGGGCGCGCACGGGCTGCCGGTGCTGTGTGCGGCCGTGGCCGCGTACGACGGGCCGGTCGCCGAGGCCCTGGTGGAGGGCGGTGCGGACCCCGTCCGGCAACTGCCGGACGGGACCACGCCACTGTGGCGCGCCGTCGACGGCGGCTCCCCGGCGGTCGTCTCGGCGGTGCTGGGGAACGAGCCCCGCATGCGGCTTTCGGAGGCCGCCCGTGAACGGCTGCTCGCCCCGGCGCGGGGCTGGTACGAGACGGGCGCGGCCGAGGAACTGCGGCGCAGGACCCGCGCGCCGGGCCCCGCCGCGGTGGTGCGCGTCAACGACGACTACCTGTACGACCACGTCGATCAGCTCTCGCTCGGCGGACTCGTCGTACGGGCCGGCCACGGTGCCGTCCTGACCTTGCTGGAGTGGGCCTTCCGCATACTCGCACCCGTCGACGAACTGGTTGCCCGCTGTGTCGAGCAGCCCGACGAGGATCACGTGAACTGGTCGGCGGTCCACCACGTCCTCGCTCAGCGGCGAAGCAACGAGACCTGGTCGGCCGTGATGGCCCTGCGCCGTCACCCCGACCCCGTCCACCGCCGGGTTCTGGCCCGCTACCTGTGGACCAGGGCGATTCTCTGCTACGGCCCCGACTACTACGTGAAGGAGGAGGGCGAGCTCCTGGCCGTCTGGGCGGTCGAGGAGACGGACACCGAGGTCCTCGGGAGGCGGCTCAGCGCGCGGCGGCGTCACCGGAACAGCCGGGAGAACTCGTCCCACGGTGTCCGCGAGCCCTCGGTCAGCTGCCGACGTAGGCCGCGAGGTGTTCGCCGGTGAGCGTGGAGCGGGCGGCGACGAGGTCGGCGGGGCTGCCCTCGAAGACGATCTTGCCGCCGTCGTGGCCGGCGCCGGGGCCGAGGTCGATGATCCAGTCGGCATGCGCCATGACCGCCGGGTGGTGCTCGACGACGACGACCGACTTGCCGGAGTCGACGAGCCGGTCGAGCAGGCCGAGGAGCTGCTCGACGTCGGCGAGGTGGAGGCCGGTGGTCGGCTCGTCGAGGACGTAGACGCCGCCCTTCTCGGCCATGTGCGTGGCCAGCTTGAGCCGCTGCCGCTCGCCGCCGGACAGCGTGGTCAGCGGCTGGCCGAGGCTGAGGTAGCCGAGCCCGACGTCGGCGAGCCGCTGCAGGATCCTGTGCGCGGCCGGCGTGCGTGCCTCGCCCTCGCCGAAGAACTCCTCCGCCTCGGACACCGACATCGCGAGCACCTCGCTGATGTCACGGCCGCCGAGGTGGTATTCGAGGACCGATGCCTGGAACCGCTTCCCCTCGCACTCCTCACAGGGGATGGCGACGCCCGCCATCATCGCCAGATCGGTGTAGACGACGCCGACGCCGTTGCACGTGGGGCAGGCGCCCTCGGAGTTGGCGCTGAACAGCGCCGGCTTCACGCCGTTGACCTTCGCGAACGCCTTGCGGATCGGGTCGAGCAGTCCGGTGTACGTCGCCGGGTTGCTGCGTCGCGATCCCTTGATGGCTCCCTGGTCGACCGAGACCACGCCCTCGCCGGCGGGTATCGACCCGTGCACGAGCGAGCTCTTGCCGGAGCCCGCGACGCCGGTGACCACGCAGAGCACCCCGAGCGGGATGTCGACGTCGACGTTCTGCAGGTTGTGGGAGGTGGCGCCGCGGATCTCCAGCGCCCCGGAGGGCTTGCGCACCGTCTCCTTGACCGCGGCCCGGTCGTCGAAGTGGCGGCCGGTGACGGTGCCGCCGGCCCGCAGTCCCTCGACCGTGCCCTCGAAGCAGACGGTGCCGCCTGCCGAACCGGCGCCGGGGCCGAGGTCGACGACATGGTCGGCGATCGCGATCGTCTGCGGCTTGTGCTCCACGACGAGCACCGTGTTGCCCTTGTCCCGCAGGCGCAGGAGCAGGTCGTTCATCCGGCTGATGTCATGGGGGTGCAGGCCCGTGGTGGGCTCGTCGAAGACATACGTCGTATCGGTGAGCGAGGAGCCGAGGTGGCGGATCATCTTGACGCGCTGCGCCTCGCCGCCCGACAGCGTGCCCGACGGCCGGTCGAGCGCGAGGTAGCCGAGGCCGATCTCCACGAACGAGTCGAGGGTCTGCTGCAGTGCGGTGAGCAGCGGAGCCACCGACGGCTCCTCGACGCCGCGCACCCATGCGGCCAGGTCGCGGATCTCCATCGCGCAGGCGTCGGCGATGCTGAGCCGCTTGATCTTCGACGACCGGGCCCCCTCGCTGAGTCGGGTGCCGTCGCACTCGGGGCAGGTGGTGAAGGTGACCGCCCGCTCCACGAACGCGCGGATGTGCGGCTGCAGCGCCTCCTTGTCCTTGGACAGCATCGACTTCTGGATCTTGGGGATCAGACCCTCGTAGGTGAGGTTCACACCCTCGACCTTCACCTTGGTCGGCTCCCGGTGGAGGAAGTCCCGCATCTCCTTCTCGGTGAACTCGCGGATCGGCTTGTCCGGGTCGAGGAAGCCCGATTCGGCGTAGACCCGCACGGTCCAGAAGCTGTCCGACTTCCAGCCGGGGATGGTGAACGCGCCCTCGGCGAGCGACTTGGAGTCGTCGTAGAGCTGGGTGAGGTCGATGTCGGAGACCGTGCCGCGGCCCTCGCAGCGCGTGCACATGCCGCCGGTGCGGTTGAAGGTCGCCTTCACCGCCTTCTTGTTGCCGCGCTCGACGGTGATCGCACCGCTCGCCCGGACCGAGGCGGTGTTGAAGGAGTACGCGCTGGGCGGGCCGATGTGCGGCTTCCCGAGCCGGCTGAAGAGGATGCGCAGCATCGCGTTGGCGTCGGTGGCGGTGCCGACCGTGGAGCGCGGATCGGCGCCCATCCGCTGCTGGTCGACGATGATCGCCGTCGTCAGCCCTTCGAGTACGTCGACCTCGGGCCGCGCCGGCGTCGGCATGAATCCCTGCACGAAGGCGCTGTAGGTCTCGTTGATCAGCCGCTGCGACTCCGCGGCGATCGTGTTGAACACCAGAGAGCTCTTGCCCGAGCCGGAGACACCGGTGAACACCGTCAGCCTGCGCTTCGGTATCTCGACGCTGACGTCCTTGAGGTTGTTCACGCGCGCTCCGTGCACGCGGATCAGTTCGTGGCTGTCGGCAACGTTCGGCGCAGGCGACTGCGTGTCCGTACGCGTGGCGGTGCTCATCGTGTCTCCATCTGTTGCGCGGGGCCGCCTTCGCGGTTTCCGTCGGTGTCGCCCGGCTCGTTCCGACCGGCTTCGAGCAGTACGTCCGGTGCGCACCGGCACGGCTGCCGACCGCGGACCGGCGCCGGCCGGTGCGGTCTGCGGAGTCCGGCCGGTGCCGGGCTCACCGGCTGCGGCGCTGGGCGAAGCGCAGCATGTTGCCCGCGGGATCACGGAAGGCGCAGTCGCGCACCCCGTACGGCTGGTCGATCGGCTCCTGGAGCACCTCGGCGCCCGAGGCCCGGATGCGTTCGAAGGCGGCGTCGCAGTCGTCGGTCGAGAAGATCACGCCGCGCAGCATGCCCTTGGCCAGCAGTTCCTCCATGGCCTGCTTGTCGGCCGGCGAGGCGTTGGGGTTGGCGGCCGGCGGTTCCAGCACGATCTCCACGTCGGGCTGCGACGGCGAGCCGACCGTCACCCAGCGCATCCCCTCGAACCCGACGTCGTTGCGCACCTCGAATCCGAGCACGTCCCGGTAGAAGGCGAGGGCTTTGTCGTGGTCGTCGACGGCGATGAAGCACTGCGAAAGCTTGATTTCCATGGACCTCACGCTACGGGCGAGCCGTCTGCGACGCTTCTCCGTTCCTGACCGGTTCCGCCCTCTCGACCGGTTCCGCCTCCACGGCCGGTTCTGTGTTTCCGGCCGGGTCCGCCTTCTGCGACCGGTCGCGTTCCGTGTTCCTGACCGGGCGCGTGAGGATCTTGGCGACGCAGGCCGGGATGCCCGCGCCCTGCTCGTGCGCGCGCGCCCGGTACGCGCTCGGGCTCTCGCCCACCAGTTCGGTGAACCGCGAGCTGAACGACCCCAGCGACGTGCACCCGACGGCGAAGCAGACCTCCGTCACCGACAGGTCGCCGCGCCGCAGCAGGGCCTTGGCCCGCTCGATCCTGCGTGTCATCAGGTAGCTGTACGGCGTTTCCCCGAAGGCGGCGCGGAAGCTGCGGGAGAAGTGGCCGGGCGACATGTGGGCCACGCGTGCCAGCGCGGGCACATCGAGCGGTTGCGCGTACTCGCGGTCCATCAGGTCGCGGGCCCGGCGGAGCCGAACCAGGTCCGATAGCGTCACCGGTCCAGCATCGCACGGACGCCACGCGGTGCGACTCCGTCGTGGTGCGTGACGCGTCTCAATGGAGGCGAGTCAGTTTGAGGCTGTGACCTGCGGTGGTTCGGGTTGAGTGAGACAGGCCGGGTCGGCCTGTCTCACTCAACCCGAGCTTTGAGTCCGTTGGATCGCTGATCGCCCACCAGCCCAACCCGCTGCGCCTACTGGGCTTGGCGAAGCGAGCCGGTGATCACGCCGTCACGCTCTCGCCTCCACGCAGTCCACTCATCAGCCTGCGACCCGGCTGCGGCCATCGCTGCTCCAGAGGGAGTTCGGTAGGGCTTGCCTTCGAACGACATCCAGCCGTTGGGCAGCACCGTCGCCTCGTGTCGCACCCCGAGACGAGGGCGGGACCAGTAGAGAACTTCGCCGACTCTCAGGTCGCCGGACTCGATCATCGGCTTGAGCCCACCGGGAGCCGTCTGAGTCCCAGCGTTGCCTGTGTCCCCTTCCGGGCTGATGTTGATGTGCAAGTCGTCCCCGACCGTCCTGGTCTCCACGGTGACGCCGGGAATGGCGACACGAATGATCAAGCTCAATTGGCCCTCCCAGTTTTATCAATCTGACTCTTCTGAGAGAAGGATTATGCGGAGGATGCATCGCGTGATCCCGCTCCAGCCATGACTTGAACCCCATGTGCCCGCCAGTGGCGCGCGCCAAGCCGGGCAGCGCGCGTGCGCTGGATCTACGGTGATGCGACGAGGCTCCCGCCGCTGCGGGTTGACCTGGTGACCACGACAGCGAACGTTGCCCAGGCCATCGCCGATCCACAGACGTGGCGGAAGACCCTGTGAGGTGCTTACGAAGCACTGCGACCCGGCGGGCATCTGGTCTTCGAGACCCGGGACCCGGCCAGACGCGCCTGGGAAGAGTGGAACCGTGAGGCTACGTACACGGTGACGGAGATCCCGGACGTCGGCGCCGTCGAGAGCTGGGTGCAGTTGATCGAGGTGACGAGCCGCTGGTGACGTTCCGCCGGACGTATGTATTCGGCGCGGACGGGCAGGTGCTGACGTCGGATTCCACGTTGCGTTTCCGTGGGCAACAGGAGGTCGAGGCCGAGCTGACCGCGCAGGGATACGTGGTCGAGGACGTACGCGACGCTCCTGACAGGCCGGGCAGGGAGAAGACGCCGAACGGGATGACGTTCGATGGCTGCTCAAGGCCGGTGGTCTCGTCCTCGGCGTCTTCCGGAGCAGGTGCCTGCGGCAGCGCGGCGACGGGCCGAGGGGGTTCCAGGGCGGCGCGGGTGCGGGCCGCGATCCGGCGGTCCGGCCCGCTTTCCGCCCGACTCAGCAGTTGGTCGACTGCGGCGGCCACGGCGGCCTGGTCGGTGTCGTCCCGGCCTCGCATCGCGAGCAGGTCCCGGGCCCGGCGCCAGGTGAAGTCCGCGAACGGCGCGGAGACCAGGTGCCGGTGTGTCCACGGAACGGTGATCCACTCTCCGGTGCGCGCGTCACGTACCCAGACCTGGGACAGGTCGTAGGGGTCGTAGTGGACTTCCCAGAGCCCGCCTTTGGCGGTCACTCCCGAGGAGCGGCGCCGTAGCGGGTTCAGTCCGGGGCAGTTGTAGGTGCGGTGGTCGATGCGGATGCCGTAGTCGTTGACCGACCGCCAGAGTGCCGGCAGCAGCTCCAAGTGGTCGGGGCCGCTCAGCGGTATCGGCAGGTAGCCGGTGCGGGAGACCAGTAGGGCATATGCGTCGTTGGGAGACATCGGTCGGCCCGGTAGGAACGGACTGCGCAGTCCTTCGTGTGGTCGCTGCTGCCAGCAGGCCACGATCCGCTCCTGCAGCAGGTCGTCGAGTTCCGCGAGCGTCCAGACGGCCTCGACCCCGGCGCCACGGCGGGTCGTGTTCGAACCGGTGTAACCAGGGATGTGCTGGCAGAACAGCGTGTTGATCGAGGAAAACGTCCGCTCGACGATTCCCTTATCAGTCGGCGTGGCCGGGCGGGACGGCTGGACGGAGATGCCCAGCGACCGACAGGCGGTCAGAAAAGTGTCGGAGACGAACACCTAGCCGTGATCGATGCCGATCGTCTCCGGCACGATCACCGGCTTGGCGGCTGCTTGCTCCAGGCGTGCGTCGATGTCCAGCAGCCTTCGGTGGGGGATCAGCGTCGTCGACATCGCCAACGCGTCCGACCAGCCGGGCCGTAGCGGCTCCGGGACCAGCATCTTGGCCAGCAGCAGCGCGGCGTCCACGGCTTTGGTGCCTGCCGGTCGCAGCACCGCAGCGCAGATCGACCTCGTTGCCGCGTCGACGGCGATCGTGAGCTCCGGGCGTCCGCTCACCCCGTCCTCCAGGACCACCAGCACGTCCAGCGGTGTCGTGTCGATCCGCACCATCTCGCCGGGTCGGCAGGCCGGGGAAGGGGTGAACGCTCCTGGCGGGCGGCGAGCCGCTGACCTGCGGGATGTGGCCTCGCCGAAGGCGTGCGTACCCTCGCTCATCGCCTCGACGAGCCGGTAGAACGCCGACTTCGACGGCATTGCCACTGTGCCCGGCCCATGCCGCTCCGCCAGCAGCGCCTCCACCCGCCGACGCAGCCGGCCGTGGGTGCCAGTGGACTCGTTCGTCGTCGCGGCCAGGATCTCCGTGATGGCGGCCACCACCCGGTCATCGGCCCGTCCCGTCGGTGAGGACAGACGAGTCGCACGGTGATCGACCAGGCCCCACAGACCCTGCTCGCGGTAACGCCTGCGCATCCGCTGAACGGTCCCCACACTCGCCTGCCAGCCGATAGCCCGCAGTTCCGCCGCCTTGGCGGCCACCCGTTCCTCCACCGTGTGACGGGCCGGGTCGTATTCCGGACGAGGAAGGGATGTGGGATCGGCATCCAGCGGCTTGCCGAACTCCACCTCGGTCACATGCTGTTCCCAGGCCACCGCTTTCTCGGCTTCCCGTTCCGGCACGATGTCCAACAGCGCGAACGGTGGCATGCGGCCCTGATCGGTTCCCTGGCCGATGAGCTCAAAGCCTTCCGAGACCAGTAGATGCGACAGCAACACCGGGCTCGCCGACCCGGTTTCGTCGAGGAGCCGCACTGTCGTCCCGGACAGGCCCACGACCGTGTGCAGCCGGTCATCCATGCGCACCCGATCGCCAACCCTCAACACTGCCCGTGTCCCTGGGTGTCCGCTCACCGAGCCTCCGCCCGCGACACCAGCGTGGCATCCGACAGGGGGCGCGACAGATCCGCTGTCAGCCGTCCCAGCCAGAGCAGGTGGAACACCGTCGGCAACGTCGTGATCGGATCACCGAGCAGCGCAGCCTGTGCCACCAGCCGCGACGGCATCGAGAACAGGGCCAGCGACCGGGCTGCGAGCCCGTCATCGGCCCCGTGCCGTGGATGCCGGTATCCCGCCGGCCAGCGGACGTTCACCATCCGCACCGGATCGACCTCGCCGACGACGCGGTATCCCCACCCCACCGCCCCACAAGCCGCCCGCGCTGCTGCGAACTTGGCTGCCGACCGTGCGTCGATCCGGTCCAGCGGGCGGCAGTCCACCACCAGCCCCCGCCCGTCCTCGAACCGAGCGAAGCAGTCCGGAGCGTGCGAGATTCGCTTGCCCCGATCGTCCTCCCAGAACAGCCACAACGGCTGCGACAGCAGCCCCATCACCTCCGGCGTGAAGTCGAGCAGCATCGCGTGATCCCGCTCCAGCCAGGACTCGAAGCCCACGTGCCCGCCGGTCGTCGACGACCAATACAACCCAGGGAAATGCCGTTGCCCGCGATAGAACGGGAAGCTGTGGACCGGCCGCCCGGCCTCGAACGGCACCGAGACCGCATCCGCCAACGGCAGCAGATGTTCACCATGGTCGTCCCGCCAGCCGACCTCGAAGCCGTTTACTTGTGACGCCTTCGTCCCCTCCAGTACACCGAGCCCCATGTATGCCACTTTGCAGACCTGCAGGGACTGGGCAGCTTGAATGGGACCAAACCCCTCGTCCCAGTGATTGCACAGTCCGCCGCGATCCCCCGTCGCCGGGCCGTGACTCTTAACTGCTGAGGCGATGCGAGGGGCCTTCGGCAAGATTCATGGTGGCGGCACAGGCCCGCACGGCCCGTGGACACCGACCCCGACCTCGCTCACATTCGGCAAGAGCTGAGCGTCACGCCGGCGGCCGGGTGAGTTTGGTGGCCACGGCGTCGAGGACCCAGTCCAGGCCGGTTGCGAAGGATGTCTCGGCGTCCACGTCCGTGCCGTCGTACACGGCTTTGGCCAACGCCGGGAAGCGGCCGGTGGCCAGTATTCTCGTCACATGCGGGCCGTGGGCGCGCTGCCAGTCGTGCTTGGACAGGCCCGTGGCGTGCTCGGCCCGCAGGTTCGCGATCTCGCGCCTGATCGAGCCAATGAAGTAGGCGCTGACAGTCTCCACGGCGCGCATGACGGTGTCGACATCGGCGAGGCCGTCGAAGGCGGCCAGCGTGGCCTCGGTCACGGCGAGGCCGTTCGGACCCAGGGTCGGGCGACCGCCGAGCAGGTCGGCCAGCCATTCGTGACGGAGAGCGGCCTGCCTGGTGCGATGGGCGAGGATACGCAGCGCCTCCCGCCAGTCACCGGGCTGTTCCTCGGGGAGAATCTCGGCCTGGACCTCGTCCACCATGAGGTCGAACAGCTCCTCCTTGGTGGAGATGTATCTGTACAGCCGCATCGGGCCGGCGTCCAGGCGGGCCGCGACCTTGCGCACCGACACCGCCTCCAGCCCGCCCTCGTCGGCCAGTGCGATGGCGGCGGCGACAATCCGCTCCCGGTCGAGCGGCACGGGGCGAGTCGGCGGTTCCGGCCGGTCCCAGACAGTCATGCTCACACCGTACCGTTGCGCTGCACCGTATACGATCAATACAGTGTATCGATATGAGACATCGCATCGCAGTGGTCGGGAGCGGTCCTGCCGGCCTTACCTTCGCCCGCGTCCTGCACCGTCATGGTCACCCGGTCACCGTCCTCGAACGCGATCCTGCCCGGGACGCCCGCCCCCCGGGCGGCATCCTTGACCTGCACGAAGGGCTGGGCCAGCTCGCGCTGGACAAGGCGGGGCTGCTGGTGGAGTTCCAGGCGCTGTCCCGTCCCGAGGGGCAGGCCATGCGCATCCTGGACACGGACGGAGCCGTCCTGCGCGACTGGCAACCCCGTCCAGATGACCGGGCCAATCCCGAGATCGACCGCGGGCAACTCCGTGACCTGCTGCTCGGCCCTCTCGACGTCCAGTGGGGTCGGGGCGTGACGCAGGTGGTGCCGGGGACCCGGGATGGCGTACTGGTCCACTTCGCGGACGGGCGGCAGGAGACGTTCGACCTCGTGGTCGGCGCGGACGGCGCCTGGTCCCGGATCCGCCCGGCGGTCTCGTCGGCGACACCGCGCTACACCGGCGTCACCTATGTCGAGACCTCCCTCGACGACGTCGACACCCGCCACCCTGACCTCGCCCGGCTGATCGGCGACGGTTCCGTGGCTGTGTACGGCGTGAACCGAGCTCTCGTCGCCCAGCGCAACAGCGGCGGCCACGTCAAGGTGTACGCCCAGTTCCGCGCGCCGCTGGACTGGCACACGAACCTGGACCTGGCCGACGTCGAGGCCGTGCGATCGAGCCTGCTGACTCTGTTCGACGGCTGGGCCGCTCCCGTCCTCGACCTCCTCCGCCACGGCACTGCTTTCGTCCACCGCCCGCTTTACGTACTGCCCGTGTCCCACTCCTGGACCCACGTCTTCGGGGTGACGCTACTGGGCGACGCCGCCCATCTGATGCCCCCATTGGGGGCGGGCGCGAACCTCGCGATGCTGGAAGGCGCCGAACTCGCCGAGTCCATCGCCACCGGCCCTGAAGATCTGGACGAGACCGTCCGCGCCTTCGAGGAACAGATGTGGGCACGGGCCGGCAGGTGGGCGAAGATCACGACGGCCGGTCTGGAACGCCTCGTGAGCCCGGACCCCGCCGAAGCCCTCGCACTCTTCGACCAAGTCCAGCCATCCTGACTGCCGAGCGCGAGAGCACCAGCACCAACAGCTCGCCACGGCTTCACGGGACAGTACGGCACCGCCGCGGTCCCTTCCGGCAAAACCACCGTTAGACGAACGCACGGACGCCTGCACCGAGCGCAACCCTCAACCCGCTACCGCCACTGGTCCGATCCTCCTCGCGGGACGGTGAAGCAACTCGCTGCGCAGGTCGTCCGGGACCGTTCACTTCACTCTGCAGACTCGGCGGGAAACCGCAGATAGACAGGGAACGGACAAGGGCGCGTACGCGGACCCCCTCCGTGCGAGTGGTGTGGCGCACTTTTGCAAGCGGGTGCTTGCAAAAGTTAGCAAGGGTGGCGCACCATCGACGTATGGCATCCCTCAACGTCGGCAATCTCGGTGAGTACCTGCGCGAGCAGCGGCGCAACGCGCAGCTGTCGCTGCGGCAGCTCGCCGATGCCGCCGGGGTGTCCAATCCCTACCTCAGCCAGATCGAGCGCGGGCTGCGCAAGCCGAGTGCCGAGGTGCTGCAGCAGGTCGCCAAGGCGCTGCGGATCTCCGCCGAGACCCTGTACGTGCGGGCCGGAATTCTGGATGAGCGGGAGCGGGAGGAGCTGGAGACGCGGGCGGTGATTCTGGCCGACCCGTCCATAAACGAGCGGCAGAAGAGTGTTCTGCTGCAGATCTACGAGTCCTTCCGCAAGGAGAACGGGTTCGAGCCCGGACCGGAATCCGGCGTCGAAGCCGGATCGGAGACCGGCGGCGAGTCCGGATCGGGTGCTGGTGCGGACGGACGCCCCGGTGCCGACGGCCACCGTACGGCCGGCGGCAGTGATGCCGACCCGGCTTCAAAGCCTTCAAAACCCTCACACTGAGTCTGATGATCCGGGAGGACCACAGTCATGGCCATCACCGATGACCTGCGCAAGACCCTCACCGACCCGACCCCCCTCTACTTCGCCGCCGGTACGGCCGACCTCGCCGTCGAGCAGGCGCGCAAGGTCCCGGCGCTGATCGAGCAGCTGCGCGCCGAGGCGCCGGAGCGTATCGAGGCCGTGCGCAACGCCGACCCCAAGGCCGTGCAGGAGAAGATGACCTCGCAGGCCAAGGAGGCGCAGGCCACCGTGCAGGCCAAGGTCACCGAGGTGATCGGGTCGTTCGACAGCGATCTGCGGAAGCTGGGCGAGAGTGCCCAGGACCTGGCGCTGCGGAGTCTGGGCGTGGCCGCGGAGTATGCGGTCCGGGCCCGGGAGACGTACGAGAAGGTCGCCGAGCGCGGTGAGCAGACCGTGAGGAACTGGCGTGGCGAGACGGCCGACGAGATCGTCGAGATCGCCGTCGTCGTCGAGCCGCGCAAGGAGTCCAGGCCCACGGGCACCACGAAGACGGAGCCGACCGCCGGGCCGGCGCAGACCACCAGGCCGGGGCAGACCGCCAAGCCGGGGCCGGCCAAGGCCTCGCCCGCGCCGAAGGCCGTCAAGCCGGAGAGCAAGGCCCCGGCCGCGTCCGCCAAGAAGGCGCCCGCGCGCAAGCCCGCCCCGAAGAAGACCACTCCGCCGACCGCGAAGTAGGCCCCGGCGTCGCCGCCGGGGTGTGTACGGGACAACGAGCCGGGCACCTTTCGAGGTGTCCGGCTCGTTGTCCCGGTACCTTGGCCGCGAGGCGCTCATCCATTTATTAGGCGGTGCACACCATGTTGCTCACAGGATTCAGCACACTCGTCTGGCTGCTTTACATGGTCATGCTCGTCCTGGCCGTGGTCGCGCTGTTCCTGGCCGCGACGGCCCGTGAGGACGCCTACCGGGCCGCGGACAAGCAGAAGAAATCCTTCTGGCTGATCATCCTCGGTATCACCGTTGCCGTGAATCTCTTCGTGCCGATGCTGTTCCTGCAGATCGCGGGACTGGTCGCGTCCATCGTCTTCCTGGTGGACGTACGGCCCGCGCTGAAGGCGGTCTCGGGCGGCGGCCGGCGCGGTGGCTCCAGCAGTGACGGGCCGTACGGGCCCTACAACGGCGGGCGTTGAGCCTTCGCGGCATACGCGGGAGCCGCGGATGAGGACGGTTCGGGGCGCGGGCGCGGGATGCTCGCGCCCCGGTCGCCGTTCGTGCCCCCGTGCCGGATGAGTTCCTGGTCACGGTCGAGCAGCAGGACCGCGACGTCGTCGGTCAGCTCGCCGCCGTTCAGCTCCCGGACCCGGGCGACCGCGGCCTCCAGGAGATCCTCCCCGGCGAGCCCCTCCGCCAGCTGCTGGTTGATCATCGCGACCATTCCGTCCTGACCGAGCCGCTGAGTGCTGTCCGGCCCCACACGCCCCTCGATCAGCCCGTCCGTGTACAGCATCAGGCTCCAGGAACCGCCCAGCTCCACCTGTCGGCGCGGCCATGCGGTATCCCCGGCCCGAGGCGTCTGGGGAAGGGCGTCGCGGGGCAGCAGACCCAGGGCAGGGCCGCCGTCCTCGCACGGAAGAAGGCGCGCGGTCCGGCCGTGCCGGGCGAGCAGCGGGGCCGGATGGCCCGCCAGGCAGAGGCCGGCGTGCCTGCCGTCGGGCGCGATGTCGACGGTGCACAGCGTCGCGAAGATCTCCTCGCTCTCCCGCTCGTGCTCCAGGACCTGCTGGAGCGTGGAGAGCAGTTCGTCGCCGCAGAGCCCGGCCAGGGTCAACGCCCGCCACGCTATGCGCAGTTCCACGCCGAGCGCCGCCTCGTCCGGGCCGTGCCCGCAGACGTCGCCGATCATCGCGTGGACGGTGCCGTCGGGTGTGCGGACCGTGTCGTAGAAGTCTCCGCCGAGCAGCGCGCGGCTGCGGCCGGGGCGGTATCGGGCCGCGAAGCGCAGATCGGAGCCTTCGAGCAGCGGGGTGGGCAGCAGGCCGCGTTCGAGGCGGGCGTTCTCCTGGGCGCGCAGCCGGGACTCGGTGAGCTGGTGCTGTGCCACGTCGGCGCGCTTGCGTTCGACGGCGTAGCGGATGGCGCGGCTGAGGGGGCGCCCGTCGAGTTCGCCGCGGAAGAGGTAGTCCTGCGCCCCGACCCGTACCGCCTCGGCGGCCAGCTCGACGTCGTCCTCGGCCGTGAGGGCGAGGACGGCATGGCACGGGGCGATCCGCAGGACGTGCTTGAGGGCGGCCAGCCGGTCGGCCTCCTCGGCCGCGGTGGAACGCGTCTCGCCGCCGGTCGACAGGGCCAGGTCCAGCAGGACGCAGTCCACGTCGTCCGTGAGGAGCCTGCCCGCCTCGGTCAGGTTGCGGGCGGTGCGGATACGGACCCGGGCACCGGCCGCGGCCGGAAGCTCGGGGACGGTGAAGGCGCCCGCCGGGTCGTCCCCGATCACCAGAAGGGTGAGGTCGGCGCCATGGGGGGTCTCTGTAGTGGGAACGGCGCGCTGCTGCGGTACGGGTACGGGCATCGGTTCGAGTTTCCTTCCCTCCCCCCGAGGGCGCGGCGGAGCGACGATCGACGACCCGCCAGACGGGGACCATAGCGGTCTGCGGCCGGGGAACGGAATGGCGTACGGCACGCGACCGCTGTCATATGCACCGGCATAAGCCGCGTCAGGTCACGGATCCGGCGAGATGAGCGGGGGCGGGGGTGGATTCCGGGGCATGACAAAGGTCACGCGGGGCGGTGGAGGGTGCGTGGCGCGGGTCACTGCCGCGAAGGCCGGCTCCGCCGTCCGGAGGGTTTCTCCGCCGGGCCGGGCGGCGTTCCCCTCTTCGTTCGGGCGTCGTTCTCCGCCCGTTCGGTTGGCTGTCGCCTTTTCGTACGGGCGGCTGTCTCTCTTCGTCCGGGCCGCTGTCCGCTGTGCGTCCGGGCGGTGGCGGCGTGTCTGGCCGCTCCGCTGTTCGTCCGGGTGGTGGCCGCGCGTCTGGTGGCTTCCGCTGTTCGTCCGGGTGGTGGCCGCGGGCCCGGCGGTGGCCGTTACTTGTCCGGGCGGACCACTCCGAGGATCTGCATCGAACCCGCGCCCGCCAGCGTGACGTTTCGGCCGGGGCGAGGGGCGTGGACGATGGCGCCGTCGCCGATGTACATGCCCACGTGGCTGGCGTCGCTGTGGTAAATGATCAGGTCGCCGGGGCGCATGTCCTTGATGGCGATGTGCCGGAGCAGCCGCCACTGCTCCTGCGAGGTGCGCGGGATGGGGCGGCCCGCCGCCGCCCAGGCCTGTGACGTCAGCCCCGAGCAGTCGTACGAGTCGGGGCCCTCGGCCCCCCAGACGTACGGCTTGCCGATCTGCGTGGTCGCGAAGGCCACCGCCTTCTTTCCGCTCGCGCTCGCCTCGCGGTTGATGTCCTTCAGGGCGCCGGAGCTGAGCCAGGTCGTCTGGAGCTTGTACTCGGCCTCCTGCTCCAGCTTCAGCAGGCGGGCCCGCTCCTCCTTCTTCAGCTGGGATTCCAGCTTCTTCGCCGCGGCGATCTGCGCGTTGATCTTCTTCTTGGCCTCGGCCTGTTTGAGGCGGCCGGCTTCGAGCTTCTCCCAGTTGGTGCTCGCGTCCTGGGTGTACGTCTCCAAGTCCTGCTGGGTCCTGGTCAGTTCGCCGAGGACGCCCTGGGCGGCCTGCTGGCCCTCCCTGACGCGGTTCACCCCGTCGAGGAACAGCTGCGGGTCGTCGCTGAGCATGAACTGCGCGCCGGGCGGGAGCCCGCCGGTGCGGTACTGCTCACGGGCCTGGGCGCCCGCCTGGGCCTTGAGCTCGGCGATCTTCGCCTGCCCCTGGACGATGGCCCGAGCCAGTTTGACGATCTCGCCGGACTGCTTCTTGGCCTTCTCCTCGGCGAGGTTGTACGCGTCCGTGGCCGCCCCGGCCTTGCGGTAGAGGGCGTCGATCTCCTCGCGCACCTCTTCGAGGCTCTTCTTCGGCGCCTTCGACCCGGACTGGTGCTGTGTCGCGGAAGGGGAGGGAGGCGCCGGCGCGGCGTACGCCTGGACCGGTGCGGTGAGTGCGGTCAGCGCGCAGACCAGAGTGATCGCGGCTGCAGCACAGTGACGTCGGTTCACGAGATCCCCCTCCGAATGAATCCGATGAATCTGATTTACCGTCAGTAACTTTTCGCCGTCGACGAGATCGTGCCATGCCGTACCGAAAAGCAACAGAGGCGCACAGTCGCTCTCCAGACGGTCACGGGGATCGGCCCACGCCCCGGAGCGCTCCCCGCGTCCCGGGGACCGTCCCCCACTCTCAGGACGAACGATGCCCCGCCCGCGTTCCCGCTCGCGGGTCCGCCGGGTCTGTTCAGCGCGTGTTGGGTTCTCGGTCGGGCCGGAGGGCGGCCCACTTCACCGTGACTTCACCCTGGCGCCACCGACGTACCCCGTCGGTCAGCGGCCAGTCGCCCGACAATGTCCGCACCGCCGTGATCCAGCGCTGCCGGGCACCCAGCGAGGCGTACGGGGCGGCCGCGGCCCAGGCCCGGTCGAAGTCCCGGAGGAACGCGTGGACCGGTTCGCCCGGCACGTTGCGGTGGATCAGCGCCTTGGGCAGGCGTTCCGCGAGGTCGGAGGGGCGGTCCAGGGAGCCGAGCCGGGTCGCGAAGGTCACCGTGCGCGGGCCCTCCGGACCGAGCGCCACCCATACGTGCCGCCGCCCGATCTCGTCGCAGGTGCCCTCCACCAGCAGCCCGCCCGGCGCGAGGCGCGCGCACAGCCGCTCCCAGACCGCGGCGACCTCGCCCTCGTCGTACTGGCGCAGTACATTCGCCGCCCTGATGAGGTCGGGGCGCTCGGGGAGCGGGATCTCGAAGCCGCCGTGCAGGAAGGTGAGGCCCTCGCGTTCGTACGGTTTCGCCGCCGCGACCCGCTCCGGGGCGATCTCGATGCCGACCACGGTCGTGCGTGGCTCGGCGGTGCGCAGGCGTTGCAGCAGCTCGACGGCGGTCCAGGGGGCGGCGCCGTACCCGAGGTCGACGGCCACGGGGGCGGCGGCGCGGCGCAGGGCCGGGCCGTGGGTGGCGGCGATCCAGCGGTCCATGCGGCGGAGCCGGTTCGGGTTGGTGGTCCCGCGGGTCGGGGTGCCGATGGGGCGCATGCGAGCGAGCGTAACGATCCCGCGGGGTGCCGGGACGGCGCGGGTGCCGGGACGGGCCCCGGCCCGGCGTGCGGCCCGCTCCCTGTAATGATTTGGTAAAGCGGAAATGTAAGGAGAGGTTCCGCTGTTGCAGCCCTCGAAAGGGGCTCAAGTCCCTTCGCTGTCATGCCCTGAGTGAGGAGGACCGGACGACGTGAGTCAGTACGCCTCCCGGCTCGGCAGCAGCCGTGTCGCGCCGCGCCTCAGGTTCCCCGCCGCCTTTCCCGGCGGCCACCGCAGACCCCGTCGCATCGCGATGCTCTCCGTGCACACCTCTCCGTTGCACCAGCCGGGCACGGGCGACGCGGGCGGCATGAACGTCTACATCGTGGAGCTGGCCAAGCGCCTCGCTGCGATCAACATCGAGGTCGAGATCTTCACCAGGTCCACCACCGGCGGGCTGCCCCCGGCGGTCGACCTGGCGCCCGGCGTCCTGGTCCGGCACGTCGACGCCGGGCCGTACGAGGGCCTGGCCAAGGAGGAGCTGCCCGCCCAGCTGTGCGCCTTCACGCACGGCGTCATGCAGGCGTGGGCCGGCCAGCGCCCCGGCTACTACGACCTGGTCCACTCCCACTACTGGCTCTCCGGCCACGTCGGCTGGCTCGCCGCCCAGCGCTGGGGCGTCCCGCTCGTCCACGCCATGCACACCATGGCGAAGGTGAAGAACGCGGCGCTCGCGGAGGGCGACACCCCCGAGCCCGCCGCCCGCGTCATCGGCGAGACCCAGATCGTCAGCGCGGCGGACCGGCTGATCGCGAACACCGCCGAGGAGGCGGACGAGCTCGTCCGCTTCTACGACGCCGATCCCGGGTCCGTCGCCGTCGTCCACCCCGGGGTCAACCTCGATCGCTTCCGCCCCGCCGACGGGCGCGCCGCGGCCCGAGCGCGTCTCGGGCTGCCGCAGGACGCGCTGATTCCGCTGTTCGCGGGCCGCATCCAGCCACTGAAGGCCCCGGACGTGCTGCTGCGCGCGGTCGCCGCCCTGCTGGACCATGACCCCTCGCTGCGCACTCGGATGGTCGTGCCGGTCGTCGGCGGGCCGAGCGGCAGCGGGCTCGCCAAGCCGGAGGGGCTGCAGAAGCTGGCGGCACGGCTGGGCATCGCCGATGTCGTACGGTTCCACCCGCCGGTCGGGCAGGACCGGCTCGCCGACTGGTTCCGGGCCGCGTCCGTGCTGGTCATGCCCTCGTACAGCGAGTCCTTCGGCCTGGTCGCCATCGAGGCCCAGGCGGCGGGCACCCCCGTCGTCGCGGCGGCCGTGGGCGGCCTTCCGGTGGCGGTGCGGGACGGGGTCAGCGGCTTTCTGATACCCGGGCACGACCCACAGGCGTACGCGCGGGCGCTGGCCCGGTTCGCCGAAGCGCCGGAACTGGTCGCCCGGATGGGGGCCGCCGCCGCCGCGCACGCCCGGGGCTTCGGCTGGGACACCGCCGCGTCCGCGACTGCCGACGTGTACACGGCAGCGATGCAGGAACATCGCCGTCGCGTACGCTCGCACCATGGCTGACGTACCCGATCGAGCGGTGACGACGCAGGTCGCGCAGGCCGCGCAGATCATCGAGGCGACCCTGGAGGACGCCGGGCTCGAATGGGAGAGCCCCGAGTCCGGCAGCTACGTCGTCAAGCTGCCCGGCACACGGAAGCTGTCCACCACCTGCTCGCTGCGGGTCGGCAAGCACTCGCTCTCCCTCAACGCCTTCGTCGTCCGCCACCCGGACGAGAACGACGCGGCGGTCCATCGCTGGCTTCTGGAGCGCAACCTCCGCCTCTTCGGCGTGAGTTACGCGATCGACCAGCTGGGCGACGTCTATCTGGTCGGCAGGCTGCCGCTCTCCGTGGTCACCCCGCAGGAGCTGGACCGGCTGCTCGGTACGGTCCTGGAGGCGGCCGACGGCTCGTTCAACACCCTGCTGGAGCTGGGCTTCGCGAGCGCGATCCGCAAGGAGTACGCGTGGCGGGTGTCGCGCGGCGAGTCCACTCGGAATCTGGACGCGTTCACGCATCTGACCCAGCGCCCAGATCGCTGACCTTCGGGACCTTCGGGCGCCTTCTCTTCTGAGCGTCCTCGGCGTGTCTTCTCCGTTGAATATTTCCCCGATGCATGACTCTTTCGCCGCGCCGGGGCGTCGTGACATGCTCACCGCTGACGCAAATATGAACGTCGTTCACATGTATGAAAGGCGGCTCGGGTTCATGGCGACCACGGGGAACATCAGCAGACGTGGACTGCTCGGCAGCGCTGTGGCCGTCGCGGCGGCGGCGGCGGCCACCGGCGTCATCGGCGGCGGCACGGCGTCCGCCGCGACTCGCGGCACCGCGTCCGGTACGGGGCGGGCGACCGCCGTGAGCCGGGGGACCACCGCGGCCGGCCTGCGCGCCACCCCGCTCTGGCGGGAGTTCGCCGCCGCCCCCTTCACTCATCCCCAGGTCCCGTTCATCGGCCGGGCCGGCTACCGCGGCGGCTCCGGCCTGCCCCGCCGCAAGGGCCGCGGCTTCGTCGCCGATGTCCTGGACCACGGTGCGAAGCCGGACAGCTCCGCCGACGCCGCCCCCGCGATCAACCGTGCCATCGCCGCTGCCGGACAGCGCGGCGGTGGCACGGTGCTCATCCCCGCGGGCACGTACCGCATCGACGACATCATCCGGATCGGCCACAGCGATGTGGTGGTGCGCGGTGCGGGAAGCGGACGTACCAAGCTGTACGCGACCAAGAACCTCACCGAACTGATCGGTGTGTACGGCAGCCGCTACGGCGGCGACAAGTCCAGTTGGTCCTGGGCGGGCGGCCTCATCTGGCTCTGCCCGAAGGAACGTTGGGCCTCCCTCACCGAAGCGATCAGGGCGAAGGCCTGGCCCTTCGAGGGCTGGACCGGCAACCGGCGCGACGAGTGGCGGACCCTGACCACCGTCGCCCCCGCCCGCCGGGGCGACCGCTCGATCATCGTCCACGACACGTCGAAGCTGAAGCGCGGCGGACTCGTCCTGCTCCGCCTCGCCGACGACGCCGACCACACGCTCCTGGAGCACATGGCGGGCGACGGCCCCGGCCCCGAGGCGTACTACTGGGACGACAAGACCAAGCTGACGTCGTACGTCCCCTACGAGTGGCCGGTCCGCGTCACCTCCGTGCGCGGACACCGGGTCACGCTGGAGCGTCCGCTTCCGCTCGACCTCCGCCCCGAGTGGGATCCGCGCCTGACCACGCTCGTCGCCCCGCTCACCGGCTCCGGTGTCGAGGGGCTCACGCTCGAAGCGGTCGAGACCCCGCAGTCGCAGCATCTGCTCGACAAGGGGTACAACGGGGTCGCGTTCCAGTGCGCGTACGACTGCTGGGCCGACGACGTCACCGTCCGCCATGTCGACAACGGCTTCGGGCTGATTGGCGCGTCCGCCTGCACCCTGCGCCGCACGCGGGTCGCGGGGCGCGGCTCGCACCACCCGTACTACTGCCGCGAGGGTTCGCACGACAACCTCATCGAGGACTTCACGATCGAGCAGCGCACCGTACCGGCGCCCGCCGGAACCCAGCTGCACGGCATCAACGTCGAGGGTCTGTCCAGCTACAACGTCTGGTCGCGCGGGGTGATGGAGATGGGGACGTTCGACTCCCACCGGGGCATGCCGTTCGCCAACGTCCGTACCGACATCACCGTCGACAACAACGGGCGCCACGGCGGCGACGCGAGCGCGGGACCGCTCTTCGGCGCCCGGTTCACGCACTGGAACATCCGGGTCACCAACGGGCGGGCCGGTCTGATGCGGATCGACGGGCTCGCCCCGTACAGCGCGACGGTCGGCGTCAGCGAGGTGACGGAGTTCGACCAGATCGACGTCCCGGACTTCACCGGAGACCTGCACACCCGGCTGGAGGCGTACGGCACACCGGAAGCCCTCTGGCCGCCGAACCTCCACGACGCCCAGCGCGCCGTCCGCCTCTGAGCCGGTGCGGGCGCTGCGGGCCGGTGGTCAGTCCCCCGTCCGCAGCGCCGCCTCCACATCCTCCAGCGCCGAGACGAGCTGCGGACCGACGTCCGTCCACGTCCGGTCCAGCTGCTCCCGGGGAACGCGGCGCGGGACGGTCTCCACCAGCATGATCAGGTAGAGGTAGCAGCGGTAGAGCGCCAGCCGCAGCCGCACGGACGCGTCGAACACGATTCCGCGCCCGTCGCCCTCCGCGTACCCGGCGAGGAAGTCCGCGTCCTCCTCCACGTTCCCGAACAGCGCGAGCGATACGAAGTCGGCGACCGGGTCGCCCCAGAACATCCGCTCCCCGTCGATGATCCCGCCGATGGTGCGCGCGCCGGGTACGCCGTCGACGAGAAGGTTGCCCTGCCACAGGTCGAAGTGGACCAGGGCGGGCCGGGTGACGTCGTCGAGTACGGGCGACGCGGCGGCGAGCAGCGCGCGGATGCCGGCCGCGGGGCGCGGCAGCCGGGCGCGGTAGGTGTCCGCGTCGGCGAGGACGGCGTCGGTCATGGCGGTGAACGCCTGCCGCCAGGTCGGGGCGAGCGGGCCCACGGCCTGTCCCGGACAGCCGAAGCCGCCGGACCCCGTGACGGAGTGCAGCCGGGCGACGATCCGTCCCAGGCCGTTGCGGAGCCGGCGCCCCTCCGCAGCGGGCAGCGAGCCGGGGGTGAACTCGTTCCAGGGGCGGCCCGGACAGGCCGACATGATCACGAACGGGCCGGTCGCGGCGTCCGGGTCGAGCTCGCAGTGCAGGACGCGGGGGACCGCCGCGGACCCGGCCGCCCGCGTGTAGAACTCGACCTCGTTGACCAGGAGATCGCGCTCGTAACTCATCAGGGTTCCGGCCGTCGCGGGCGGCGGTATCTTCACCACCCAGTCGTCGCCGTCGGCGAGGGTCACGCGAGTGACGGTGTTGAACGTGCCTCCGGTGAGGGGTACCCGGACGGCGATCCGGTCAGCAGTGACGCCAACGGAGCTCAGAACGGCCGAGGTTGTGTCATCGGTCAGCATGTGCGGGATTGCCCCTCTATGTTGCGGTCCAGTTGAGATCGCGGCGGCGTGGATGCCTTCACGGGATGATCACGGCGCCGTCACGATCGCATCCCGTGCCCCCTTTGGTTGATCAACAAACCAACTCCCGCTCATAGAGTGAGCAAAACCCGAAGAATCAGCTCAGAGAGACGGATCCCCGGACCATGCGACCCACCGTCATACGCCGTACCGCCGTTGCCGCCGGCACGGTGTGCCTGGCCCTGCTCGCCACCGCCTGCGGCGGGTCGGACTCCGGTTCCGGGTCCGGTGACAAGGGAGCGGACGCCAAGGGCAAGGACTCCGCCGCGAAGCCGGCCGCCAAGGCGCTGACCGCCGCCGAGCTGGAGAAGGCCGCGCTGGCCCAGGGCGACGTCAAGGGTCACAAGATCTCCAAGGCCGCGGCCAAGGACGTGATCTCCGTCGACGACATCAAGGTCGAGAAGAAGGTCTGTGCTCCGCTGGCCGACGCGCTGATGGGTGCGCGGGTGGGTGAGCCCGGCGCGTTCACCAAGCGCACGGTGGTCAGCGAGCCCAAGAAGGGCAGCATGGACAAGCCGGGCACGGACGCCGAGGGCGCGTTCAAGGCGGCGTTCGACATCACGACGACGCAGCTCGCCCTCGGTTCGTACGACGGCAAGGGCGCGGAGGAGTCGGTCGCCGCGCTGCGCACCGCCGCCACCGAGTGCGCGGGCGGGTTCGACTTCACGGCGGCCGGTGAGAAGCAGAAGGTCAGCAAGATCACCGAGGAGAAGGTCAAGGGCGGTGAGGACGCGGCCGCCTGGACGGTCCAGCTGGAGCAGGACGGGGAAAAGGTCCAGCTGAAGCTCGTGGCCCTGCGCCAGGGTCCGTCGTTCGCCTCGTTCTCCTCGATGAACCTGGCCGCGATGGGTGGGGGCGGAGACTTCGAGCTGCCGACCGCGGTGGTCGAGGCCCAGGCCGCGAAGCTGGCGTAGGGCGCGGGCGGGGGTGCCGCGCACGCGGGACGGGTACGGCACCCCCGCCGCGGTGAGTACTCGTACTCATGAGCGATGCCTCGGCCTCCGGGCAGGCTGGTCGTACCAGTAGTCCCGAGGGAGTCGAACATGCGCAGGACCGGTCGACGTGACCGCGCCGCACGTACGCGCGGCGGAGGCCGAACGGGCCGGATCGCGGTGGGCCTGGCGCTGGTCCCCGTGACCCTGGCCGTGCTGACCACGGGCTGCTCGCTCCAGGACGCCATCTGTGGCGGCGGTGAGTACCCGGTCCTGGCGGTCGGGAGCGCCGGGAGCGCGTGCGTGCCCAAGGGCGAGGCGCCGCCGAAGGGATACGCCCGCTACCCGAAGGGCGAGGTTCCCGAGCACGTGGGCGACAAGTGGGACAAGTACTGGGAAACCCACAGCGTGGACGAGAACGGCAGGGTCATCGACCTCCCCGCCGACCCCGGAGAGTGAGAACGGGCGAGCGCCCCGGGCCCCGAGGGGCGGGCGGCGGCCCGTTGGCGGGCGAGTGCCGCGCGGGCCCGCCCGGCGGTCCGTTCATGGGCGAGCCGTGCGCGGATCCGGGCGGCGAGCCGTTCATCGGGTCCTCGGTCGTTGTCCTTCCGGTGCTCGTCAGGGCAGCGGTACGAGCCGGACGACGGTGACGATCAGGACGGACCCGGAGACGTAATAGAGCACGATGGCCCCGGCGACCGTCGCTTCGCGGCGGTCGCGCTCGCTCTTGACGGCCGACGACCCGTGCCCGTACGGGTCCAGGCCCAGGGTGCGTGCCATCTCGTTCCGGAAGACCTCGCCGTCACGCATCTTGGCCAGGGTGTCGTCGGCGGGCGGGGCGTAGGAGATACGGAAGCTCAAGCGACCGTCCGCCTTTCGGCCTCGTCCTGCGCCAGCCGGTCCAGGATCTTCTCGGCCTCCGGATCGGGCACGGCTTCCAGCATCCAGTGCCGCATGACGGCCTGGATCTCGCCCACCCCGGCGTCGTTGATGGCGCGGTCGAACTCCTCGCGTCTCTCTTCGGGCAGGGTGGCCCGGATGTCCGGAATGCTGTTGGGCACGTCGACTTCGGCGCCGCCGACGTAGGTCTTCAGGGGCTCGCCCATGGTTGCTCTCCCCGCTCTCCTTGCTCTCCGCACGGCCCGTCAGATCGGCTCCGTCCGGGTACGGGCCGGTACTTGGGCCACGTTAGCGCCAGGGCCCGCGACGGACGCGGAACCCGCGCGATACGTTCGCCTCGTGACAGGTACATCGTGGGACATATTGCTGATCGGTGGAGCGTCCGGCGTCGGCAAGAGCCGGCTCGCTGCCCAACTCGCGGATGAAGCGGAAGGGTTCGTGGTGGAGTTCGACGACGTGGTCGGCGCCGTCGAGGCCATGACGACAGCTCAACACCACCCCGCTCTCCACCACTTCGACGACATTCCCGACACCGAGCGGCTCACCGTCGAGCACGTGTTGAACCTCCAGATCGCCACCGCTCGGGCCCTGGAGCCCGCAGTGCTCGGCGTCGTACGCAACCGCCTGACCGTCGACGTGCCCGCCCTGGTCGAGGGTGACTACCTCACCCCGGCGGCGGCCGTGGAAGCGATCCGCGAGGGGAGGAGGGCCGGTCGCCGCGTGCGGGCGGTGTTCCTGCACGAGGAGGACCCGGACCGGATCACCGCCAATTACGCGGCGCGGGAGCCCGGAAGCGGGGTGCAACGGCACCGGGCACGGGTCAGCGCGGCGTACTCGCGCTGGCTGAGCCGACAGGCCGCGCTGCACGCGCTGCCCGTGGTGACGTGCCGCCCGTGGGACACGCTGGCGGCGCGTATCGGGCGGGTGTGGGGCGCGGAAGGGGAGGAGCGGGAGGAGCGGGAGAAGAGGGAGGGGTGGAAGCGCGAGCTGTTCGAGATGCCGGGGGCGTGAGGGCGCGCGGGGCGTGGCCATCGTGGTCGTAGTCCGTGGGACGCACCCCTCGCCTGCGGCAGACGGCGGGGCGGGGGATTCGTTCAAGCGCGATGGCAGACCGTCAGGCCTCCTGTCCCGCAGGGCCGGTCACGGGTTGAACAGCACTCCGCGCCACGTCCATCCCGCGCCGAGGACCGCGTCCCGCAGGGGAATCTTCATCTCCGCGGGGTCGAAGCGGAACACCTCTGTTTCGTGCGGGCGCCCGTCGGCTCCCCGCCCGACCTCCCACTTCCGTGAAACCGCCGTCACCTGACCGCGGGAGTACGCGCGCGATGCCGCCAGGCTGGGCGAGTTCCCGACCCATGTGACCTCCCACTGCTCGTCGAAAGTACGCACCTCGTGCTTCTCCGGGACCAGGCGCATCCGGGTCGTGAGGGTCCGGTCCCACTGGGTCCGGACGAAGAAGGAGCGCAGGGCAGGCTCCAGGATCCGCCACTCCGCCACCAGACCGACACCCTCCTGGTCTCCACGCCTCAAGCTGATCACGCTCCGCCGCCGTGGGCTGTATACGAACTTCTCCGCCAAGACGGAGGCGCCCTTGGCACGTTCTCGATGCCGAGGGCCATACCTTCTGATCCGTAGCTCCCGCCGGGAACGGTCAGCGACGGCCATACCGGCCGCTACGAAGCTCCGGAGAGACGCTCGTGCCGTGACCGCAAACGATCACCGGTTGCGGTGGGTTCGTGGGACAGTTCGCTGTGCAGCGTGACGCATGTCTGGGCAATGTGATCGTCTGCCATGGCGAACTGCCTCGATTGCCGACTACGAGATTGCGAGCGCCGATGGAGGTTTCCGAGCGTCCTTCTTTGGTCGTCGGCGGGACAGGCATGCTGAGGGGTGTTGTGCATCACCTCGTCCAGCAGGGACGACGGGTCGCTGTCGTAGCGCGGGACCGGACGGGGATCGCTGCCGTTGCAGCATCGAGCGATCGACCAGATCTTGTCGTACCCGTAGCTTGCGACTACGCCGATCTGGCAGGACTTCAGCGGGCGTTGCAGCAGGTCACGCGGGCCGAAGGACGCTTCGCCCTGGCCGTGTGCTGGGTTCACTCGCCACACCGCAATGGGGTGCACGAGGCGGTCGCAGGGTGTGTTTCACAAGAGGCGACGGTGATGGACGTGCTGGGGAGTGGAGCCGCCGATCCCACCCGTCCCAGGAACGAGGTCACACGGCCCGAACCGTTCAGGTCGGATCGGGTCCAGTACCAACGGGTGATTCTCGGTTTCACTGACGGACCGACAGGAACTCGGTGGCTGTCTCACGGCGAGATCAGTGCCGGGATCGTCTCCGCAATGCGTGACCCGCAGGAGACGACCATCGTGGGACGGGTGCGTCCTTGGTTTCAGCGGCCTTGAGGCCGTTCCCGACGCGATCAAGGAATTGCAGCAGTGTCCGCAGAGCCTCACGTCCGATGCGTATCGGACGAGCGATATTGCGTCGCAGATACTCGGCAGGTTTCCGGATCGACCAGCGGGTGAAGGGCTTGCCGAGCTTGGCAGGGCGGGTGGTAGCCGTTCGGATGACGAACTCCTCGTCGTCATCACTGAGCAGGCGGGGACGGCCTCCCGCCCATTGAGGGTCCAGGCAGGCCAGGCCGGTCTCGTTGAACTTGTGGATCACGTCGCGGACGGTGTCCTCGTCCGCCTGGACGAGCCGGGCGATCACCGGGACGCTGTTCCCGCCCGCCGAGGCCGGCAGCATCATCGCGCGCCGGAAGCGAGCCGAGTACCTCGGCCATGCGGACCCGGGCCTGACGCTTGGAGGAGCTCACAAAAAAATGGGCGCCCGGCTCGCGACCACGTTCCCCCGGTCCTGTCACCTGACGGCCCGGTCGAGCAGCTCACGGCCCGGAGACGGCCCCAGCACAGCACGAAGGCCCCTACCAACGGTCGACCCGCAGGTAGGAGCCTCGGCCAGGCAGGGTTACTTCTTCTTGCCCTGGTTCTTCACGGCCTCGATCGCGGCCTTCGCCGCGTCCGGGTCGAGGTAGGTGCCGCCCGGCTTGATCGGGCGGAAGTCGGCGTCCAGCTCGTAGGCGAGCGGGATGCCGGTGGGGATGTTCAGGCCCGCGATGTCGGCGTCGGAGATGCCGTCGAGGTGCTTGACCAGGGCGCGGAGGCTGTTGCCGTGGGCGGCGACCAGGACCGTGCGGCCGGCCAGGAGGTCCGGGACGATGCCGTCGTACCAGTACGGCAGCATGCGGACCACGACGTCCTTGAGGCACTCGGTGCGCGGGCGCAGCTCCGGCGGGATCGTCGCGTAGCGCGGGTCGTCGCTCTGCGAGAACTCGGTGCCGTCCTCCAGGGCGGGCGGCGGGGTGTCGTACGAGCGGCGCCACAGCATGAACTGCTCCTCGCCGAACTCGGCGAGCGTCTGCGCCTTGTCCTTGCCCTGCAGGGCGCCGTAGTGGCGCTCGTTCAGCCGCCAGGAGCGGTGGACGGGGATCCAGTGGCGGTCCGCGGCTTCCAGCGCGAACTGCGCGGTGCGGATGGCGCGCTTCTGGAGGGAGGTGTGCAGGACATCGGGGAGCAGACCGGCGTCCTTGAGCAGCTCACCGCCGCGGACTGCCTCCTTCTCGCCCTTCTCGGTGAGGTTGACGTCCACCCAACCGGTGAACAGGTTCTTCGCGTTCCATTCGCTCTCGCCGTGGCGGAGGAGGATCAGCTTGTACGGTGCGTCGGCCATGGCCCCGAGCGTAATCGAAGCCGTACGGGCGCTGCGCGGGCCGGTCACAAGGCGGACAGGCGGCGGACGGGTGGGGCGGGTGAGGGGTGTCCAGGCCTGCCTCGGGCCGGGACGATTGACGAGCGGCGTCAATTGACTGGCGGACCGCGATTCGGGATTCGTAATGTTCGGATAGCCATCGGGCCTCTTACCGGCGGTGCTCGTTCCGTACTTCCCTGGGGGGATCCCGAATGTCTGTCGCCGGTCTCAGACGGGCCGCACACGAGTCCGTGTCCGGTCTCCCCAGGGAGTTCTGGTGGCTGTGGACCAGCACGCTGGTCAACCGCCTCGGCGGGTTCGTCGCCACGTTCATGGCGCTCTACCTGACTCTGGACCGGGGCTACTCCGCCTCGTACGCCGGCCTGGTCGCCGCGCTGCACGGGCTCGGCGGGGTCGTCTCCTCGCTCGGGGCGGGGGTGATGACCGACCGGCTGGGCCGTCGGCCCACCATGCTCATCGCGCAGAGCTCCACCGCCGCGTCCGTGGCCGTCCTCGGGTTCATGGTCCATCCGGTGGCCATCGCGGCCGTCGCCTTCGTCGTCGGCATGGCCAGCAACGCCTCGCGGCCCGCCGTGCAGGCGATGATGGCCGACATCGTCCGGCCCGAGGACCGGGTGCGGGCCTTCTCGCTCAATTACTGGGCGATCAACCTCGGCTTCGCCGTCTCCTCCGCGGGGGCCGGGTTCGTCGCCGAGTACAGCTATCTCGCCGGGTTCCTCGGCGAGGCCGCGATGACCCTGGCCTGCGCCCTCGTCGTCTTCATGAAGGTGCCCGAGTCGAGGCCCGAGAAGGCGGCGGTGCCCGAGCGCGCGGCAGGCGGTGCGGACGAGGTCCGGCTCTCCACCGTGCTGCGCGACGGGCGGTTCATGAGCGTGGTGGGGCTGTCCTTCGTCATCGCCCTGATCTTCCAGCAGGGGTACGTGGGGCTGCCGGTGGCCATGGGGGCGGACGGGTTCTCCAGCTCCGACTTCGGTACCGCCGTCGCCGTCAACGGCGTGCTGATCGTGGTGCTCCAGATCCCGGTCACCCGCTTCATCCAGCACCGCGATCCGCGCCGGCTGCTCATCGTGTCGTCGCTGCTGGCGGGGTACGGATTCGGGCTCACCGCGTTCGCCGGGTCGGTCGCCGTGTACGCGCTGACCATCTGCGTCTGGACGGTCGCCGAGATCGTCAACTCGCCGATCCAGACCGGTCTCGTGGTCCGGCTCTCGCCGACCCAGGGCCGCGGCCGCTATCAAGGCATGTACACGATGTCCTGGTCCGCGGCGGCGTTGATCGCACCACTGATGTCGGGTGTGGTGATCGACCGCTTCGGCGCGGAGTGGCTGTGGGGGACCTGCGCCGTCCTGGGGACCGGGGCCGCGCTCGGGTACTGGCTGCTGATGCGGAATCTGCCGGGGGACGGGGCGGCCTCCGGGAGCGGCGGCCGGGCGGCGGAGAGTGGCGGGGGCGAGGGGAGTGGTGTCCCTGCCGGGGCCGGGGCCGAGCCTTCCGTCGAACCGGCGGGCTGAGACCGGACGAGGCGGGCCGGGGCGGGGCTCAGCGAAACGGACGGGACGGGCCGGGGCGGCCGCGCGGTTGTCGCGCGGCCGCCCCGGCCCGTCCTGCCGCTCGCGGTTACGGGGCCGTGCTCGCCGCGCCGGCTGTCGCGACCGGCGACTCCTGCTGCCGCGGTACGGAGGGCCGCTCGCCGCCCTCTTCCCGGCTCCGCGCCCAGAAGTAGTACACCGGCGCCGTCACCACCAGGCCGACCAGCCACGACAGGTCCGCGCCGCCCAGCGGTTCGACCAGTGGGCCGGTGTACAGCGACGTGGCGACGAACGGGAGCTGGACGACGATGCCGATCGCGTACGAGACCAACGCCACCGTGTTGAAGCGGCCGTACCGTCCGCCGTCCGGGAGGAAGAGGTCTTCGAGCGCGTAGCGGCCTCGGTGCACCAGGTAGAAGTCGATCAGGTTGATCGCCGTCCACGGGACGAGAACGATCAGCAGCACCAGTACCAGGTTCACGAAGTGCGAGACGAAGTCGCCGGCCAGGCCGACCGCGATCAGCAGCGCGGCCACCAGCACCACGGCCGACACCGCGCCGCGCGCCGTCTGGCGAGGCTGCCAGGCGGTGCGGAAGGTCTGGCCGATCGTGATGAGCGAGAGCACCGCTCCGTACAGGTTCAGCGCGTTGTGGTTGATCACGCTGAAGAGGAAGAGCAGCAGGATGACCGGGCCGAAACCGCCCGCCGCGCTGTCGAAGCCCGCCACCGTGTCGTCCGTGCCGGGGGCGGCCAGCCCGATCACCGTGCCCGCCAGGAACGGCAGGGTCGAGCCCAGACAGGAGCCCCAGTAGGTGGCCCAGAAGGTGGCCGAGGTGCGGACCATGCGCGGCAGGTAGCGCGAGTAGTCGGAGACGTACGGGGCGAAGGCCAGCTGCCACAGGGCGCTCAGCGAGACCGTCGCCAGCCAGCCCGCGAAGGTGAAGCCGCCGCGCGTGAAGAAGTCGTCCGGCAGTCCGCGCGCGACCACGACCGCCAGGCCGGCGACGATGCCGATGCCCAGCACCCAGGTCGCGACCTTGTTCAGGGTGTGGATCAGCCGGTAGCCGATCCAGCAGATCACCGCCGAGCCGAGCGCGCCCAGCACGATGCCCGCGTCGACCGGTACGCCGGGCGCGAGGCCGTGCAGCGACTTCCCCGCGAGCACGATGTTCGACGCGAAGAAGCCGATGTACATCGCCGCCGCGACGACCACGATCAGCAGGGCGCCGATCGCGCCGAACTGCGCCCGGCTCTGGATCATCTGCGGCACGCCCAGCCGGGGGCCCTGCGCCGAGTGCAGCGCCATGAAGACGCCGCCGACGAGCTGGCCGACCACGATCGCGAGCACGCTCGACCAGAAGGACTGGTGGAAGACCTGCACCCCCATGGCGCCGGTCACCAGCGGCAGCGGGGCGATGTTCGTGCCGAACCACATCGTGAACAAGTCCTTGACACGGCCGTGCCGTTCGCTGTCCGGGACGTGGTCGATCGTGTGCTGTTCCACGGCGGCCGCGGTGGCGGCCGCGGTGGCGGTGGTGGTGGCAGCGGAAGCGGCTGCGGGCTCTTCGGGACCGGGCATGCGGACTCCCTGGGGACGGGGGTGAGAAGGACTCCATGGCGGACAGGTGCGGGTGGTCGGTGAGTCTCGAACGGTTTCAGCCAGTGGTCAAATAGTGATTTCGACGCGGTTACATCGGATTTCTTGATGCAATGCCGTTCGGCAGGGCGCAGAATCCGGTCATGGCCAAGGACGCGAACTTCACCCTCGTACAGCTCCGGTACTTCCTCGCCGCCGCCGAGCTCGGCTCCATGACCGCCGCCGCGCAGCGCATCAATGTGTCGCAGTCGGCGGTGTCGACGGCGGTCACCCATCTGGAGCGGGAGCTCGGGGTGCAGCTGCTGATCCGCCGGCATGCCAAGGGGCTGTCGCTGACCGGGGCGGGGGAGCGGTTCCTGCACGAGCTGCGCGGCTTTCTGACCCATGCCGACGAGCTCGCCGAATCCGCCCGCAGCCTCGGCTCGGACCTGTTCGGCGAGCTGGCCGTGGGCTGTTTCCAGACCCTGGCGCCGTTCTATCTCCCGCGTCTGCTGCGGCAGTTCGCCGAGAGCCATCCCGCGGTGCGGATCGAGGTGCACGAGGGCGACACCCCCGCGATGCAGGAGAGCCTGCGCACCGGGGAGTGCGAGCTGGCGCTGCTGTACGACCTCGATCTGGACGCCGACATCGAGCGCGAGGTGCTGGCGATGGCCCCGCCGTACGCCCTGGTCCCGGAGGGGCACCGGCTGGCCGACAGTGGTTCCGCGCGCCTCGCGGACCTGGCCGAGGAGCCGATGATCCTGCTCGACCTGCCGGTCAGCCGGGACTACTTCCAGTCGGTCGTGGCCAAGGCGGGCGGTGAGCCGCGGGTGCGCCACCGGACCAAGAGCTACGAGACCGTGCGCGCGCTGGTCGCGGCCGGGCACGGCTGGGCGCTGCTCAACCAGCGCCCGGCGCACGACCGTACGTACGACGGAGCCCGGGTCGTCGACCTGCCGCTCGCCGACCATCTGCCCGCGCTGCCGCTGGTCCTCGCGAAGCTGCGCGGTGTCCGGCTGACCGGGCGGGCGCAGGCCTTCGCCGCCGTCTGCCGAGAGGCGTTGCGGGCCTGAGCGCAGGTGGCAGGGCCGCGAAAGTGCTGCATCTGGAAAATCGATGCAATGGAGCAAAAAGATCAGCTTTACGGATAGTTCGCTGCTCTCCCATAGTGGTCCACCACTAGGACCGCACACTCCAGGGGAGGCCGCAGCCCATGACGATCGCTCCGCACCACCCGGTCCAACCGGCCACCGCCCGCGCCGACTTCGCGGGGCGGGAGCGCACGACCGCCCGCGCCGCCCGCGCCGACTTCATCGCCGCGATGGGCAATGCCGCGACCGGTGTCACCGTCGTCACGACCGAAGGACCGGCCGGTCGCTTCGCGCAGACCGTGAGCGCCATGTGCTCCGTCACCGCCGATCCGCCGTCGCTCCTCGTCTGCGTCAACGAGCGCAGCCCGCTCGCCGCGGCCGCCGTCCGCAACGGCCACTTCGGCGTCAGCATCCTCAGCCTCGGCCAGGCCCATGTCTCCGACGTCTTCGCCGGGCGGCCCGCCCCCGGCACGGGCCACGCCCCGTACGACTTCGACTGCGCCGACTGGCAGACCCTCGACACCGGCTCGCCGCTGCTGCGCGACGCCGCGGCCGTCTTCGACTGCCACCTCACCGACGCCGTGGTCTCCGGTACTCACCGGGTCCTCTTCGGCGCCGTCACCGCCAGCACCGTCTCGACGTCGGACCGGCCGCTCGTCCACCACGCCCGCACCTACGGCGCGCACCGCCCCCTGTGACCACCCGCACCGAAGAAGGAGTACGGAGATGATCCGCACCGGAGAGCAGTACCGGGAGTCGATCCGCGACGGCCGAGACGTCTGGATCAACGGCGAGAAGGTGGCGGACGTCCCCGCGCACCCCGCCTTCGAGCCGCTCGTCGACATCCGCGCCCGGATCTACGACATGGCCCACGACCCGGAGACCCGGGACACCATGACGTACACCGACCCGGAGACCGGTGAGGTCAACGCCGTACAGCAGAAGCCGCCGCGCACCCGCGAGGACTGGGACGCCAAGCGCGCCGCCACCGACGCCGTGCTCAGCGACGTCGGCGGTGTCGTCACCCGCGTCGGCGACGAGACGATCGGCGAGGTCTGGTCGCTCATCGACGGCCAGGACGTGCTGAACGCGATCAACCCCACCTACGCCGAGAACGTCAAGCGCCACATCGACCTGGCCTGCTTCGGCGACCCCTTCCACGTCTCCGCCAACACCGACCCGAAGGGCGACCGCTCCAAGCGCCCCCAGGACCAGGACCCGGACATGCTGCTGCACGTCGTACGGGAGACGGACAACGGCATCGTGGTGCGCGGCGCCAAGTACGAGACGGCCGCCGCCTACTCCAACCAGGCGTTCACCAAGCCGACCATCGCCAACTGGGGCGACTCCGAACTCTCCGACTACGCCCTCGGGTTCATGCTCGACATGGGTGCGCCGGGCCTGAAGTACATCTGCCGTACGGGCTTCGCCGGCGCCAAGCCGATCGAGGACTACCCGGTCTCCAACCGCTTCGACGAGGTCGACACCCTGGTCGTCTTCGACGATGTCGAGATCCCCTGGGAGAACGTGCTGTTCTACCGGGACACCAAGGCGGCCACCTTCATCCGCGCCACCCTGCACCGCTACAGCGCCTTCGCCTTCACCCAGCGCAATCTGCGGCTCGCGGACCTGATGATCGGCGCCGCGCTGTGGAACGTGAAGCAGACCGGTCTGGAGAAGCAGCAGGCCGTCCAGGAGAAGCTGGCCACCCTCGCCTGCTACCGCGAAGGCATCAACGCCCATCTCAGCGCGGCGATCGCGATGGCGGAGCCCAGCCCCGGCGGGCTGCTCATGCCGAACCAGTCGCTGCTCTACACCGGCCGCGTACTGGCCTGCTCGCAGCTGCACGAGATGATGCACATCGCCCGAGAGCTGTGCGGCGGCCAGATCTGCATCACCCCGGACAAGGCGTCCTTCGACCACCCGGACACCAAGCCGTGGCTGGACAAGTTCTACTCGATCAACGAGCACTGGGTCGCCGAGGACCGCCGCAAGCTCCTCGCGTACGCCCGTGACCTGCTGAACTCCGACTACGCGGGCCACCGGCTGACCTTCCAGCTCTTCGCCCAGTCCCCGCCCTTCGCGCACCTGGGCGCCGTCTACCGCAACTTCGACTGGGACGGCCCGCTCGACCTGGTCAAGGACGCGGCCGGGCTCTCGGACAACGTCCTCGGTTCGCTGGGGCGTGGAAAGTGACCGTCCACGACCGCATCCGCTGCTTCAACACCGCCGACACGTACCCCGAGCAGGACCTCTCCAACGATCTCGCGCAGGCCGTCGTCGCCGACGGCACCGTCTATCTGCGCGGCCAGATCGGCCAGGACCTCGACACCCGCGAGAGCGTCGGCGTCGGCGACGTGGCGGCCCAGGCCGAGAAGGCCATGGCGAACATCGCGATGCTGCTGGAGGAGTGCGGCAGCCGGCTCGACGAGATCGTCAAGATCACCGTCTATCTGACGGACATCCGCTACCGCGAGCCCGTCTACCGGACCATGGGCCGGTGGCTGAAGGGCGTCCACTACGTCTCCACCGGGCTGGTCGTCTCGGCGCTGGCCCGCCCGGAGTGGCTGGTCGAGATCGACGCCACCGCGGTGATCCCGGCCGAGCGGCGGGCCGAGGCGGCGGCCCGGCGGCAGGAGGCCGGCGCGTGACCTTCTCCATCGCCGCCCGCTGCACCCGTACCGGACAGTTCGGCGTCGCCGTCACCTCCTCCTCGCCCGCCGTGGCCGCGCGATGCGCACATGTGCGGGCGGGCGTCGGGGCGGTCTGCTCGCAGAACGTCACCGATCCGCGGCTCGGCACCCGGCTGCTCGACCTGCTGGCGGCGGGCAGCTCCCCGGCCGCGGCGATCCGGAGCGTCGTCGACTCCGAAAGCACCATTGATTACCGGCAGTTGACCGCCATCGGGCCGGACGGCCCGGCCGCCGCGCACTCCGGGGCGCGGGCGTTGGGACAGTACGCGCAGGCCGTCGGCCCGGACGCCGTCGCCGCCGGGAACCTCCTGTCCGGCCCCGGTGTCCCGCAGGCCGTGCTCGACGCCTTCGCCGCCGACCCGGCCGCCCCGCTGGGGCGGCGCCTCGTCGACGCGCTGAGCGCCGGGGCGGCGGCGGGTGGCGAGGAGGGCCCGGTCCGTTCGGCCGGCCTGCTCGTCGTCGACCGGGTCGCCTGGCCGGTGACCGACCTCCGCGTCGACTGGACGGACGGCGACCCGATCGCGGAACTCGCCGCGCTGTGGAAGCTCTGGGAGCCGCAGGCGTCCGCCTACGTCAGCCGGGCACTCGCCCCCGACGAGGCACCGTCGTACGGCGTCCCGGGGGACGAATGAACCCCGTCCGCACCGCCGTCGCCGCGATCGAGGACCAGCTCCTCGCCCTCAGTCACCGGATCCACGCCCACCCCGAGGTGGCGTGGGAGGAGGAGAAGGCGGCCCGCTGGGTCTCGTACGCCCTGAACGACCTCGGCTTCGAGGTGCGCTCCGGCACGGCCGGGCTGCCCACCGCCTTCACCGCCACCCTCGGGTCCGGGCCGCTCCATCTGGGCATCTGCGCCGAGTACGACGCGCTGCCCGGCCTCGGCCACGCCTGCGGACACAACATCATCGCGGCGGCGGCGGTCGGTGCGGCGGCCGGACTGGCCCCGGTCGTCGACGACCTGGGCCTGACGGTCACCGTCTTCGGAACCCCGGCGGAGGAGGGCGGCGGCGGCAAGATCCTGATGCTGGAGCGCGGCGCCTTCGACGGGGTGCACGCGGCGATGATGGTCCACCCGGGGCCGGTCGACGTCGCCGAGGCCGCCCCGTTCGCCGTTGCCCATCTGAAGGTTCGCTACCACGGCAAGGCCGCCCACGCGGCGGCCTATCCCGAGCAGGGCCGCAACGCCGCCGACGCCTTCACGGTCGCCCAGGTCGCGGTCGGACTGCTGCGCCAGCAGCTCCCCGGCCGGACCAGGGTGCACGGCATGATGACGCGCGGCGGCGAGGCCCCGAACGCCATCCCCGAGCTGACGGAGGGGCGTTGGTACGTACGTGCCGACACCCTGGAACAGCTCGCCGAGCTCCAGCCGCGCGTCGAGCGCTGCTTCGAGGCGGGCGCGCTGGCGGCGGGCTGCGAGCTGGAGATCGAGCCGGAGAGCCGCCCGTACTCGGAATTCCGCAACGACGTGGGGCTGTTGGCGCATTACCGGCGTACGGCCGAGGGGCTGGGGCGCACCTTCGAGTCGGGCACCCCCGCCGCCCGGATGAACCGGGCCTCGACCGACATGGGCAATGTGTCGCGTGTGGTGCCCGCCATCCACCCCTACCTGGGCATCGGCTCGCTGCCCGCGGTCAACCACCAGAAGGAGTTCGCCGCGCACTGCGTGGGCGGCGAGGCGGACCGCGCGGTGCTCGACGGGGCCACGGCGATGGCGCTGACGGCGGTGTCCGTGGCCTCGGACGACGAGGAGCGGGCCCGGCTTGTCGCGGGGCGGTGAAATCCGGGCGGTGACACACGGACCGCGAAACCCGGGCGGTGACACCTGGGCGGTGACACCTGGGCGGTGACGGGAAGGCGGTGACGGGGTGCGCGCTCAGAGCTGCGCGCACCCCGTCGCCGCCCGCGCGTACCCCAGGATCAGCCGTCGCGCCTCGTCCGGCGTCAGCCGGCTGTTGCGGCTGACGATGTGCAGTCCGTACCCGTCCTCCAGCGCCACCAGATTCCGGGCCACGTCGGCCGCCGGCTCCGCGAGTGTGAAGGCGCCCGCCACCGCGCCGACTTCGAGCACCGTCGTGTACAGCGCCACCTCGCGGGCGAACAGCGATGCCATCAGCGCCGCGTGCCCCGTGCTGCGTTCCGCCCGGCGGTGCAGCTCGTACAGCAGGCTGTGCTGCGGGTCGCCCGCCCCGTCCGGCTGCCCGCTGCCGATCAGCGCGCGGAGCCGTTCGACGGAATCGGTCACCGGGTCCGTGCACGCGTGGCGCGCGGCCACGTAGCGCTCGACCGCGCCCCGGTGCACCTCCAGCACCAGCTCGTCCATCTCCGGGTAGTAGTACAGGACCGAGCCTGCCGACATTCCGGCCTCGGCGGCGATGTCCTTGATCCGCAGACCTTCCAGCCCTCGCTCGGCGATGGCGCGCCCCGCCGCGTCGATGAGGGCCTCCCGTCGTGCTGCCTGATTCTTCGGTCTCCCCATGGCGGTTAATTCTCTGTTACTTCGTTCAAATAAAGCAAGTTGGCCTCGCCCAAGGTATTGACGGCTCCTTAACCCGTTGTTTGAATCCAGCTTCAAAGAACGGCGAAGGGTTTCCCGATGACCGGAAACAGCAGCACAGAATCAGCCCGACCCGATCGACCGGCCCGTCCCGTGGTGGAGCGGCGCACCATCGACGCCGTCCCGGTCACCGAACGGCACGGCCGCACCCGCGACCTGTTCACCATCTGGTTCTCCGCGAACCTCGGCCCGCTCACGGTCGTCACCGGCGCCCTCGCGCCGACCGCCTTCGGGCTCTCCTTCTGGTGGAGCCTGGCCGCCCTGCTCGTCGGGCACCTCGGCGGCGGGTTCCTGATGGCGCTGCACTCGGCGCAGGGGCCGCAGCTCGGGGTGCCGCAGATGATCCAGAGCCGCGGCCAGTTCGGCTACGTCGGCGCACTCGCCGTCGTCCTGGTCGTCATCGTCATGTACCAGGGGTTCTTCGCGTCCAACCTGGTCGTCGGCGCCCAGTCGCTCGGTCAGGTCGCGCCCGTCGGCGAACGCGCCGGGGTGCTGCTCGGCGCCGCCGTCAGCCTCGTCGTCGCCGTGGTCGGCTACCGCCTGATGCACCGGATCGGCGCCGTCACCAGCTGGGTCTTCGGCGCCGTACAGCTGGCCGGGGCGGCCTGGCTGCTGTTCGGCGGACTGCCGGACGGCTTCCTCGACCGGGGCGGGTTCAGTCTCGCCGGGTTCCTCGGCATGGTCTCCGTCGGCGCGCTGTGGCAGATCGCGTACGCCCCCTACGTCTCGGACTACTCCCGCTACATGCCCGCCGACCGCGCCGGGGTCCGCTCCACCCTCTGGTGCACATACGCCGGCTGTGTCCTCGGCAGCCTGCTCCCGATGGCCGTCGGCGCGGCCATCGGGCTGGCCGGTGGCGCCGACCCGATCGCCGCCCAGCAGGACCTCCTGGGCACTCCCCTCGCCCAGATCACCCTGTGGAGCTTCGCGATCGTCACGATGCTCACCAACTCCATGAACCTGTACGGGGCGGTGCTCTGCGCGGTCACCGCCGTCCAGACCTTCGCGCACCGCTGGCTGCCGCGCGCCACCGGCCGCGCGGTCATCGGGGCCGCGCTCACCGCGCTCTCCGTCGTGCTGGCGCTGGCCCTCGCCGACTCCTTCATGACCAGCTACCTGAACCTGATCTACGTGCTCCAGTACGTGCTGATCCCCTGGACGGCGATCAACCTCGTCGACTTCTACCTGGTCCGGCACGGCAACTACGACGTGGCGTCGTTCTTCGCCCGCGACGGCGGGATCTACGGCCGGTGGAACGTCACCGCCCTCGCCGTGTACGCCCTCGGCATCCTCGCCGAGATCCCGTTCATGGCCCAGTCCCTCTACACCGGGCCGCTCGCCCACGCCCTCGGCGACACCGACCTCGGCTGGATCGCGGGCCTCGTCGTCACCGTCCCCGCCTACCTGCTCGCCGCCCGCCTCACCGCACGCACCGCACGCAACACCCCCTCGGACGTGCCCGCACCCACCACCCCCGGAGTACCCGCCGCATGAACACGTATGCCGACTGGCAGCGACGCGCCGCCGCTCTCGTCCCCCGTACCCGTGCCTTCGTCGACGGCCGTTTCGTGGACGCCGCCGACCGGGCCGCCTTCGCCACCGTCGACCCCGCCACCGGCACCACCACCGCCCATGTCGCGGAGTGCGGCCCGGCCGAGATCGACGCCGCCGTCCGCGCCGCCCGCACCTCCTTCGACGACGGACGCTGGTCGCGCACCGACCCCGCCGTGCGCAAGCGGGTCCTGTTGCGGCTCGGCGAACTCATCGAGGCCCACGGACCCGAACTGGCCCTGCTCGACACCCTCGACATGGGCAAGCCGATCGCCGAGTCGTACGGCACCGACGTGCCCGGCGCGGCCGGCTGCTTCGCCTGGTACGCGGAGGCCGCCGACAAGCTGTACGACGAGGTGGCACCCACCCCGCCCGGCAACCTCGCCCTGGTGCGCCGGACGCCGCTCGGCGTCGTCGGTGCGGTCGTGCCGTGGAACTTCCCCCTCGACATCGCGGCCTGGAAGCTCGCCCCGGCCCTCGCCGCGGGCAACAGCGTCGTCCTCAAACCCGCCGAGCAGTCCCCGCTCTCCGCGCTGCGGCTGGCGGAACTCGCCGCGGAGGCCGGTCTGCCCGACGGTGTGCTGAACGTCGTCCCGGGCCTCGGCGAGCGGGCCGGGCGGGCGCTCGGACTGCACCCGGACGTCGACACGCTCGTCTTCACCGGCTCCACCGCCGTCGGCAAGCACTTCCTGCGGTACGCCGCCGAGTCCAACATGAAGCAGGTCTGGCCGGAGGCGGGCGGCAAGAGCCCCAACCTGGTCTTCGCCGACGCCGACCTGGACGCCGCCGCCGAACGCGCGGCCTGGGGCTTCCTCTACAACGCCGGCCAGGTCTGCTCCGCCAACTCCCGGCTCCTGGTGGACGCGGCGATCGCCGAGGAGTTCACCGCGCGGGTGGTCGAGCACGCCGCCGCCTACGCGCCCGGCGACCCGCTCGACCCGGCCACGGTCCTCGGCCCGCTCGTCGACGAGGCGCAGGCGGCCCGCATCCTCACCGCCGTGAAGGAGTCGGGCGGCGACCTGGCCTGCGGCGGAACCCGCCCCGACCGTCCGGGCGCCTACCTGGACCCGACGGTCGTCACCGGCCTCGCCCCCGACGCCCCCCTCGCCCGCGAGGAACTCTTCGGCCCGGTGCTGACCGTGCTGCCGTTCACCGACGAGGAGCAGGCGGTACGGATCGCCAACGACTCCCCGTACGGGCTCGCGGCCTCCGTCTGGACCCGCGATCTGGCCCGTGCCCACCGGGTCGCGGACGCGCTCCACGCCGGGACGGTCTCCGTCAACACCGTCGACGCACTGAGCACGGCGACCCCGTTCGGAGGGTTCAAGCAGTCCGGCTTCGGACGGGACCTCTCGCCGCACTCCTTCGACAAGTACACCGGCCTCAAGACGACCTGGATCGTGTACGCATGACGACCACCACTCCGGATGTCCTGGCCGAGATCGACCGGCGCACCGACGACCTGATCCGTCTCACAGCCGACCTGGTGGGCTTCGACACCACCGTGCGCGGCGACGCCCACGAACCCGCCCGCGACGAGGCCGACCTCCAGGATTACCTGGCGGCCCGGTTGCGCGCGGCCGGGGCCACCGTGGACGTCTTCACCCCGAAACCCGGCGACCTGCCGGAGTCCCCGCAGACCCCGCCCGGCCTCGGCTTCGACGGCCGTCCGCAGCTCGTCGCCCGTTTCCCCGGCACCGGGGGCGGCCGGTCGCTGCTCCTCAACGGCCACATCGACGTGGTCTCGGCGGAGCCCCGCCGGGAGTGGAGCAGCGACCCGTTCCGGGCCGAGGTGCGCGACGGACGGCTGTACGGGCGCGGCACCTGCGACATGAAGGGCGGTATCGCCGCCGCCGTGATCGCCGCGGAGACGCTGGCCGCTCTCGGCATCCGGCTCCCCGGCGACCTGCTGATCAACACCGCCACCGACGAGGAGTGGAACGGCGCGGGGACCCTCGCCTCGGTCGGGTACGGGGTACGGGCCGACTCCGCGGTCGTCCCCGAACCCACCGACCTCGACGTGGTCACCGCCCAGCGCGGCATCCTCGGCGGCACGCTGACCGTCGCCGGCCGCCCCGGGCACGCCGAGTACCCGCCGGGCGACTGGCGGACCGGCGGGGCGGTCAACGCCATCGAGAAGACGCTTCCCGTGCTCGTGGCCCTGCAACGCCTGCGCGAACGCTGGGCGGACGACCCCGCGCACGTCCACCCCCTGCTGCCCCCGCCCTCCCTCGTACCGACCACGATCCACGGCGGCGAATGGTGGGTGACCTACCCGGCGTCCTGCGAAGTCGGCCTGGACATCACGTACCTGCCCGTGCAGGCGGACGCCGGAGGCTGGGCGAGCAGGGTCCGCCACGACGTCGAACAGGCGGTACGGGAGGCCTGCGCCGCCGACGGCTGGCTGACCGCCCACCCGCCCCGGTTCGTCTGGGACACCGAACTCCCGCCCGCCGAGGTCGACTCCGCGCATCCGCTCGTCGGCGCCCTCACCGCGTCGGCCACCGCACTGGGCCGCACCCCGAGGCTGCTCGGCGAACCCTCCTGGACCGACGCGGCGACCCTGACCCGGCTCGGCAACACCCCGGCCGTCTGCCTCGGCCCCACGGCCACCCGCCCGGACGGCTCGCCGACCCTTCACACCATCGACGAGTACATCGAGGTCACCGACCTGGTGGACACCGCCAAGGCACTGGCCCTGGCGGCCCTGACCCTGACCACCCCGGCACCCGCACCCGCCGTCTGAGAGGACGTACGACGATGACCACCAGCCACGCAGCACTCGCCGCCACCGACCGGGCGCACATCATCCACCCCTACCTCCCCGGCACGGCCGAGGAGCGCGTCATCATGACCGAGGGCACCGGCTGCCGTCTCACCGACGCCGAGGGCCGTTCCTACCTCGACGCCACGGGCGGCCTCTGGCTGGCCCAGATCGGCCACGGCCGCGAGGAGATCGCCCAGGTCGCCTTCGACCAGATGAAGCAGCTGGAGTACTTCACCAGCTTCTGGGAGTTCTCCAACGACAAGGCCATCGCGCTGGCCGCCCGGCTCGCGTCCCTCGCCCCCGAGGGCCTGAACCACGTCTACTTCACCTCGGGCGGCTCCGAGGGCAACGAGGCGGCCATCAAGATGGCCCGCTACTACCACCACCGGCGCGGCGAGTCGTCCCGCACCTGGATCCTGGCGCGCGACAAGGCGTACCACGGCATCGGCTACGGCGGCGGCTCCGCCACCGGATTCCCCGTCTACCACGAGGGGTTCGCCCCGATGATGCCGCACGTCTCCCACCTCACCCCGCCGTGGCCGTACCGCACCGAGCTGTACGGCGGCGAGGACCCGACGGACTTCCTGATCCGCGAACTGGAGGAGCGCATCGCCGAGATCGGCCCGGAGAACATCGCGGCGATGATCGGCGAACCCATCATGGGCGTCGGCGGCATGCTCGTGCCCCCGGCCGACTACTGGCCGCGCGTCCGCGAGGTCCTGGACCGCCGCGGTATCCTGCTGATCTTCGACGAGGTCGTCACCGCGTACGGACGGGTCGGCGAGTGGTTCGCCGCCAAGCACTTCGGTGTCGTCCCCGACATCATCACCACCGCCAAGGGCATCACCTCCGGCTACACCCCGCTCGGCGCGCTCCTGGTCGCGGACAAGGTCGCCGAGGCCCTGCTCCTCGACCACGGCTTCCCGATGGGCTACACGTACAACGGCCACCCGGTCGCCGCCGCGGTCGCCCTGGCCAACCTCGACATCATCGAACGCGAGGGGCTGCTCGGCCGCGCCGTCACCATGGGCGCCCACCTCCACGCCGAACTGCAGGCCCAGCTGGGCGATCTGCCGATCGTCGGTGAGATCCGCTCCGTCGGCATGATGCTCGCCGTCGAGCTGGTCACCGACCGGGACTCCCGCACCCCGCTGCCGCTGGACCCGGCCCGGATGCCGCATGACGTGATCCGTCGCGAGAGCGGTGTCATCGTCCGCGACTCCGCGCACAGTCTGGTGCTCTCCCCGCCGCTGATCATCACGGAGGAGGAGACGAAGGAGGTGGCGGCGGCACTGCGCTCGGTCCTGGAGCGGACGTCCCCCTCGGGCGAGATCAGGGCCTAGGGTTTCTCGTCCGGGTCGGTGCCAGGCTCCAGGCCGTGTCCTGGGGGCCCGGCACCGACCCGGCCCTATCCGGAACGAAGGACCCCGGCCCCATCCCGGCCGAGCCCCGTTCGGCCTCGCCGACGCCCGACAGGCTCTGAGGTGCGGGGCCCGGCCCGGCGCCCCGTCACGGGCCGTCATGGGCAGGGGCGTCCCCTACCCGTGACGGCGCCCGCACCCATCCGCGCCCCCACTTGCCTCCGCACGCGTACGTACGTCCCTGCCCGTCCCACCCCCGAGGACCGACCGTGCCCGACAACCCGCCACCCGCCCCGGCGTCCCCCGCCCCCGCCCCCACCGCCACTTCCGTCTCCGCCTCCACCCCCCATCTCCACCGCAGCCTCCGCAGGTTCGACATCATGGCGATGGGCGTGGCCGCCGTCATCTCGTTCGACACCGTCGGGCAGATCGCCACCGGCGGGGGCGAGGCGGTCACCTGGACCGCCGCGATCGCCGTCTTCTTCCTGATCCCGTACGCGCTGCTGTTCGCCGAGACCGGTGCCGCGTTTCCGCAGGAGGGCGGCCCGTACGTGTGGGTGAAGCGGGCCTTCGGCCGGCTGCCCGCCGCCGTCACCACGCTCTTCTACTGGGTCACCAACCCGATCTGGCTCGGCGGCTCCCTGGTCTTCCTCGCCGCCGAGACCTGGGACGGCTTCGTCTTCCACCTCGGGCAGGGCACCTTCGCCGACTACGCGTTCAAGCTGCTCTTCATCTGGATCGCGATCCTGACGGCCGTCGTCTCACTGCGCCGCGGCAAGTGGATCACCACGGCGGGGGCCGCGGTGAAGGTCCTCGCCCTCGTCCTGTTCACGGCGACCGCGGTCGCCTACGGCATCGGGCACGGCTTCCGTGGCCTGGACAGCGCCTCCTTCTCGCCCACCACCGCGGGTTTCCTGGCGCTCGTCCCCGTACTGCTCTTCGCGTACGTCGGCTTCGAGGCGCCCAACGCGGCGGGGGAGGAGATGCATGACCCGCAACGCGACGTACCCGTGGCGCTCGGCCGCTCCGCGCTGATCGCCGCGGCCTGCTACCTGCTCCCCGTCTTCGCGATCCTGGCCGTCGTCCCCGCCGGGCAGGTCACCGGCATCGGCGGCTTCATGGAGGGCGCCAGGATGGTCTTCGGGGTGTACGGGCCGGCGAGCGGCGCGGTCCTGACCACGGTCGCCGTGATGTTCGTCTTCGCCCTGCTCACCCAGGGCAGCGCCTGGATGATCGTCAGCGACCGGATGCAGGCGATGGCCGCGGCCGACGGCGGCTTCTTCAGCCGTTCGCTGGGCGCCTTCCACCCCACGCTCGGTACCCCGGTCCGCACCAATCTGCTCTCCGGAGTGATCGCGACGCTCTTCATGCTCGCCGCGATGCGGCTGGCGGCCGGGGATGCGGCGGCGGTCTTCGGCGTCGTCCTCACGGTCGCCGTGACCACGCTGCTGCTGTCCTACCTGGCGATCATCCCGGCGCTGGTGGCGCTGCGGGTGCGGCACGGCGACGTGGCCCGCCCGTACCGGGTGCCGTTCGGCACCGCGGGGTTCATGTGCTGCGCGGCGCTCGTCTACGGCTGGATCCTGGTGGGGTCGTGGTCGGCGCTGTTTCCCGGGACGCTGGAGTCGGTGCTCGGCATCGGCTACGACTTCCACGCCCTCTGGGGCGTCTCCCGGCTCACGTTCGAGGGCTTCACGCTGGGCACGGTGGTGGCCCTGCTGCTGATCGGTACGGCGGGTCACGCGGTGGCCCGCAGACGCCGGGCCCCAAAACCGCTCACGGTCTGAAACGGGCCGCCCCCGGCACCGCGTCCGCACACGAGGGCGCCCCGCGCGAAACGGAGAGCAGTCCGTCCCGCGCGGGGCGCCCTTCCGGCTCCGTACCGGCCGACCGGTCAGCCGCAGCAGCCACCGCACTGGCACGGGGCCCCGGACTGGCACCCGCACCCGCAGCCGGAGCCGCAGCCGCAGGCGCCGAGGACGGTCAGGTGCACCACGTCGGCGGGCGCCTCCTGCTGGGGATCGGTCGTGGGGGAATCGGCCATGGTTCCTCCTCAGGACGTACGTCAGGGCCGTACGCCACTGCGACGCGCGCACGACCGGGGCGTACGGACAAGTCGTGCCGCCCCACCCCATTGCATGCCCACCCGGGCGGGCGCATCAACAGCGCACACGCGCAGAGATACATGTGCGACCCTGTGCGACCGCGCACGCCCTCACGTGCCCGAGGCCCCCTGGCCCGTGACCCCCGGCCCGTGAACCCCTGGCCCGTGACGCCTGGCCCCCGGTCCGTCGCCTCCGGCCTTCCGGCTACGCGCCCTCCACCGGCGTCGGCTGCTGGATCTCGTCGGCGTGCTCGCCCGTCACCAGGTAGACCACACGCTTGGCGACCGACACCGCGTGGTCGGCGAAGCGCTCGTAGTAGCGGCCGAGCAGCGTCACGTCGACAGCCGTCTCGATGCCGTGCTTCCAGCGGTCGTCCATCAGGTGCTGGAACAGCGTGCGGTGCAGCAGGTCCATCTCGTCGTCGTCCTGCTCCAGCTGGAGCGCCAGATCGACGTCCTTGGTGATGATCACCTCGGCGGCCTTGGCCATCAGGCGCTGTGCCAGCTGGCCCATCTCCAGAATGGTGGCGTGCAGGTCGTGCGGCACCGCCGATTCCGGGAACCGCAGCCGGGCCAGCTTGGCGACGTGCTGGGCGAGGTCGCCCGAGCGCTCCAGGTCGGCGCTCATCCGCAGCGAGGTGACCACGATCCGCAGATCCGTCGCCACGGGCTGCTGGCGGGCGAGCAGGGCGATGGCCCGTGCCTCCAGGTCGTGCTGGAGGTCGTCGACCTTCTGGTCCGCGGCGATCACGCTCTCCGCGAGCTTGAGATCGGCATCGAGCATGGACGTCGTCGCCCGGCCGATCGCCGACCCGACGAGCCGGGCCATCTCGACCAGTCCCTCGCCGATCGAGTCGAGTTCCTCGTGGTAGGCGTCACGCATGGAAGTCCCTCTCCAGTCCTGTGTGCAATGCCGGGGCAGGCTGTGAGCCCCACGCTGCCACCCTGGGTGGCGTACGCGTCGCCTTCCGGCCGACCAAGTGAACCAACCCTTGCCTCTCGGTGAACTCTGGGCGACGAGTGTTCGGATACGCACTCGGATGGCTGGGAGAGTCCTCCGGTACCCGCATAACCTTGACGTATGGACGTGAACGCGGCAGTCGCCGCAGCTGCGGCGATCGGCGGTGCTTGTACCGGCGTGATCGCCATGCTGGCGTTCCGCTGGAGCGAGCGCGACCTGAAGAAGCCGACGCGGACCTCCCTGCGGCCCGACAGCAACGCGCCCCTGCCCCCCGGGGTGGACACGGTCCTGTCCGTGCTCAGTTCCTCCGCGGTCGTCCTCGACGAGAGCGACAGCGTGGTCAAGGCCAGCTCCGCCGCCTATGCGCTGGGACTGGTCAGGGGCGGGCGGCTCGCCGTCGAGGCGATGCTGAGCATGGCCAGGGACACCCGGCGCGACGGTGAGATACGGCAGGTCGAACTGGACCTGCCCCGGCGCGGTACCGGCCGCGGCGAGGCCCTCGCGGTCTCCGCCCGGGTCGCCCCGCTGGGCTCCCGGCTGGTGCTCCTGCTGGTCGAGGACCTCACCGAGGCCCGCCGCATAGAAGCGGTACGACGCGACTTCGTCGCCAACGTCAGCCATGAGCTCAAGACCCCGGTCGGCGCGCTCTCACTGCTCTCCGAGGCCGTGATGGACGCGTCCGACGACCCGGAGGCGGTGGAGCGGTTCGCGGGGCGGATGCAGATCGAGGCGACCCGGCTGACCAACCTCGTGCAGGAGATCATCGACCTCTCCCGGGTGCAGAACGACGACCCGCTGGAGGACGCCGAGCCGGTCCGGGTCGACGAGCTGGTGGCCGAGGCCATCGACCGCTGCCGCCAGCAGGCCGGCTCGAAACAGATCACCATGGCAGCGGGCGGCACCGCGGAGCTCCGCATCTGGGGCAACCGCGGTCAGCTCGCCGCGGCACTCGGCAACCTCGTCGAGAACGCCGTCAACTACAGCCCCGCCCGGACCCGAGTGGGCATCGCCGCCAGGCGGCTGTCCGTACCCGGCGGGGACCAGATCGAGATAGCCGTGACCGACCAGGGCATCGGCATCTCGGAGAAGGAGCGCGAGCGGGTCTTCGAACGCTTCTACCGCGTCGACCCGGCCCGCTCCCGGGCCACCGGTGGCACCGGCCTCGGCCTCGCCATCGTCAAGCACGTGGCCGCCTCGCACGGCGGGGAGGTCACGGTCTGGAGCTCGGAGGGCCAGGGCTCCACCTTCACCTTGCGGCTGCCCGAAGCGGGCTCCGTACGGGAACGGGACCGCCGATCCGGCGGACCGCTCATCGTCAACGGCGACGAGGGTCCCTACGGACCCGCTCACCCCGATACCCGTGAACCATTCCCAGCCCCGGAGGTCCTTCCGTGACCCGAGTGCTCGTCGTCGAGGATGAGGAATCCTTCAGCGACGCCCTGTCCTACATGCTCCGCAAGGAGGGTTTCGAGGTCGCCATCGCGGCCACGGGCCCGGACGGGCTTGACGAGTTCGAGCGCAACGGCGCCGACCTCGTCCTGCTCGACCTGATGCTGCCGGGCCTGCCCGGCACGGAGGTCTGCCGTCAGCTGCGCAGCCGGTCCAACGTCCCCGTGATCATGGTCACGGCCAAGGACAGCGAGATCGACAAGGTGGTCGGCCTGGAAATAGGAGCCGACGACTACGTCACCAAGCCGTTCTCCTCGCGGGAGCTCGTCGCCCGCATCCGCGCGGTGCTGCGCCGCCGCGGTGAGCCCGAGGAGGTCACACCGGCCGCCCTGGAGGCGGGCCCGGTCCGGATGGACGTGGACCGCCACGTCGTCACGGTCGCCGGCGGCAAGGTCGACCTCCCGCTCAAGGAGTTCGACCTGCTGGAGATGCTGCTGCGCAACGCGGGCCGGGTGCTGACCCGCATGCAGCTGATCGACCGGGTCTGGGGCGCGGACTACGTGGGCGACACCAAGACCCTCGACGTCCACGTCAAGCGCCTGCGCGCCAAGATCGAGCCCGACCCCGGAGCGCCGCGCTTCCTGGTGACGGTGCGCGGTCTGGGCTACAAGTTCGAGCCGTAGACCGGCCGGTGCACCACGGCGGAGGGCGCCCCCCGAAAGGGAGGGCGCCCTCCGCCGTTCACGCGTGTGCGTACCGGGGCGCGGTCAGCCCGCCGAGGCGGACGCGGCGTCGGTCGGGGCGACCGTGTCGTCCGTGGAGTCGGACGCGCCCGGCGCACCCGGGTGCGCGGAGGAGGAGCCGGTCGGCGTCGCGGGCGACTTCGACGGCAGCGCCGGCAGCGAGCTGGGACCGAAGCCCGTGAAGTAGCTGGTCGCCGGGACGACGAACGCGCCGAGCGGGATCTCGCCGGTCGAGCTGAACTTGAAGACGACGGGCTGGACGTTGCCGGCCTGCGCGGCCTCGTGGCTGTTCTCGATCACGGCGGACGCGTTGCCCTTGCCGCCGAGCACTACCTTGCCGCCGGCCGGGACCACGATGGGTCCGGAACCCTTGGCGGCGTGCAGCTGCACCGCGACGCTCGTGCCCGGCAGGGTGACGGCGTCCAGGGTCTGCTGCTTGGTGCCGTTGTTGAACAGCGTCGCGGAGACGACGGCCGGGCCCTCGGCGCCGCGCTCGGGCTGGGTGATGACGTTCGCGTTCTGGATGCTGATGTCACCGGAGGTGGTGGCAGCAGAGTCCGGCCTGACCTTGAGCGACGCTGCGTCATTGCCCGCACCGCACGCGGCGAGTGAGGCGATCGAGAACACGATGGCGGTGGCGGCGAGAGCGCCGTGTCGAAGGCTGCGGCTCACGGCGGCGGCAACTCCTTGAATCTGCGGAGGGGTGGGGCGAGCGACGTAAAGCCGCCCTAAGGATGTGTCAGCGGCCTTAGGCTACCGAGCCGTCCCTTCCGCCCCGCACCCGACCCGCCCCTACGCGCCCCTTCGTGCTCCGGCGGTTACCGGGGCGGGTGCCCTTGGCCGGTCCCGCACCCGGCCGGGGTTTGCGGACGAAGCGCGTGCCGAAACCCGTCGACATGCACCGTTCACATATCGCCCGTGATCAATTCGTGGAGCGTGGCGCATTCCTTGCGCATAACCGATCACGGCGAGGCGCTGATCAATATCCATTGATCAACCACACTTACGTCCGTGCGGGTGATCGATGCTCGAACGGACTACGTAAAGTTCATCATCCAGAATCCGGCAAACCGGGACGTTAGACCACTTCGGAGGGGGGTTCCAGGGTGTGTGACGTGCGTGTTTCACCTCGCCCGTACAGCCGCTCCGACCTGCGAATACCGTCTCCCGGGAACCTTCCGCAGCACGTACGTGTTGCTGTTGTCAAGCCCCGAGATATGCCCTGACCTGCGAAAACGCCATTCAGGAGAAGCTGTTCTCGTGTTACCCTTGATAGCCACGGAAGGGGTACCTGTCACATGACGTTCAAGGTTGGCGACACCGTGGTCTATCCCCATCACGGGGCCGCGCTGATCGAGGCTATCGAAACTCGCCAGATCAAAGGCGTGGACAAGACCTACTTGGTGCTCAAGGTCGCCCAGGGCGACTTGACGGTTCGGGTGCCGGCGGACAATGCGGAGTTCGTGGGCGTACGCGACGTGGTCGGGCAGGAGGGGCTGGACCGGGTTTTCGAGGTGCTGCGCGCACCGTATGCCGAAGAGCCGACGAACTGGTCCCGGCGCTACAAGGCAAATCTGGAGAAGCTCGCATCCGGCGATGTCATCAAGGTCGCCGAAGTGGTTCGCGACCTGTGGCGTCGTGAGCGCGAGCGTGGACTCTCCGCAGGTGAGAAGCGGATGCTCGCCAAGGCTCGCCAGATTCTGGTGAGTGAGCTCGCGCTCGCGGAGAACACGAACGAAGACAAGGCCGAGGCTCTGCTCGACGAGGTACTCGCGTCCTGAACCGGCACTCGCCGGCCTCGAAAAAATGTGCCGCGGTGCCCGCTGACAGCCGTATTTCACGGTATGTCGTCGGGCGCTGCGGCATGTCTGGATTCAGCCATGGTGTGTCCGGATTTCGTCCCGACTCACCGATGCGTTGGCTTCATCGCCAATCCCCCGGATACGTTGCTCGCGATCTTGTGCAGTCGATCCCGAACGGCCGGTGCGGCTGGTCCGACTCGACCGGATGTCACGGAAGGGCCCGGTCGAGTCGGGGCGTGGCGCCCGGCTCGCTTGTGGCCATACCCATGTCGGCCGTGGAAACAAACATGCCGAAGCTTCGGAGTACAACCGATGTCTGATCTGTCGCGTCCGTACCGCACGGCCGCCGTGATTCCCGCGGCCGGCCGCGGCGTACGGCTCGGCCCGGGGGCCCCCAAGGCGCTCCGCGCGCTGGGTGGCACGCCCATGCTCATCCACGCGGTACGGGCCATGGCGGCCTCCCGTTCCGTCTCCCTGGTCGTCGTCGTCGCGCCGCCGGACGGCGCCCCCGAGGTCAAGAACCTGCTCGACGAGCACGCCCTGCCCGAGCGCACCGACTACCTCGTCGTGCCGGGCGGCGACACCCGCCAGGAGTCGGTGCGCCTGGGCCTGGACGCCCTGCCCGAGGACGTCTCCGTCGTCCTCGTCCACGACGCGGCCCGCCCGCTGGTGCCGGTCGACACGGTGGACGCGGTGATCGAGGCGGTACGGGACGGCGCGCCCGCCGTCGTCCCCGCGCTGCCGCTCGCCGACACCGTCAAGGAGGTCGAGCCCGGAGCGCCGGGGGAGCCGGAGCCGGTGCTCGGCACGCCCGTGCGGGCCCGGCTGCGCGCCGTGCAGACCCCGCAGGGCTTCGACCGCGGCACGCTCGTGCGCGCCCATGAGACCGTCGCCGTCAGCGGCGAGGGTGCCACGGACGATGCGGGCATGGTGGAGCGGCTCGGGGCGCCCGTCGTGGTCGTCCCCGGGCACGAGGAGGCGTTCAAGGTGACCCGGCCGCTGGACCTGGTGCTGGCCGAGGCGGTACTGGCGCGCAGGAGGGCGAACGATGGCTTCTGAAGAAACGATGCCCTCCGGGGAACGGACCGGGCCGGTGATCCCGCTGGTCGGGATCGGTACCGACATCCACGCCTTCGAAGAGGGCCGTGAACTGTGGTGCGCGGGGCTGCTGTGGGAGGGCGAGGGGCCCGGTCTGGCCGGGCACTCCGACGCCGATGTCGTCGCGCACGCCGCGTGCAACGCGCTCTTCTCGGCCGCCGGGCTCGGCGACCTCGGGCAGCACTTCGGCACCGGGCGGCCCGAGTGGTCCGGCGCCGCCGGGGTCACCCTGCTGACCGAGGCGGCGCGGATCGTGCGGGCCGCGGGCTTCGAGATCGGCAACGTCGCCGTACAGGTCGTCGGCGTACGGCCGAAGATCGGCAAGCGGCGCGACGAGGCGCAGCGGGTGCTGTCGGCGGCCGTGGGGGCGCCCGTCTCGCTCTCCGCCGCCACGTCCGACGGGCTCGGCTTCACCGGTCGGGCCGAAGGCCTCGCCGGGATCGCGACGGCGCTGGTCCACCGCACGGGCTGATCCACCGCGCGGCCCCGCCCCGTCGTCCTCGCCGGACACGCCCGGCTGGCGCCGCGCCGGGCTCCCGTCACCCGGACGGCCGACTCCCGCGGCTCCGTGCGCGAGGTCTTCGGCAACGGCCCCTTCCTCGCGTACGACCACCCCTCCGGCGGGCGGGAACGGGAAGCGGGAGCGCTGGAACGGGGTTGGGATACGGGTAGGAGCACACCGATCCCCCTGGGAGGACGTACGCCATGACCGCCGCACTCTCCGCAGAACTCAAGGCGCTTCTCGACACCCCCGTCTTCGTCACCGTCGCCACCGTCCAGCCCGACGGCAGCCCTCAGGTCTCCCCGGTCTGGGTGAAGCGCGACGGCGACGACCTGCTCTTCTCGACGACCGTCGGCCGCCGCAAGGAGCGGAACCTGCGCCGGGACCCGCGGGTCTCCGTCGTCGTGCAGCCCTTCGCCGCTCCGTACACGTACGCCGAGGTGCGCGGCACCGCCGAACTCAGCACCGAGGGCGGTCAGGAGCTCATCGACGAGCTGTCCGCGAAGTACACCGGCAAGAAGTACGCGGAGTTCAACCCCTCGGCCGCCGACGACGCCGAGCGCGTGGTCGTCCGGATCACCCCGCGAAAGGTCGTCGGCCGGATCTGAGGCCTCCCGGTGCGCCGACCACGAGCGGTCGGCGACGCCCGCGAGCGGCACATCGCGGGGAGACACCCCGCCGCGACAAACTTTTCCCCGCGATCCCCGAGGGGTCGCGGGGCACTGGTGCGCGCCCACTACCCTTGAGGCGTGACTATTCGCCTGTACGACACCAGCGCCCGGCAGATCCGTGACTTCGTACCGCTCACCGCGGGCTGTGTCTCGATCTACCTCTGTGGCGCGACCGTGCAGGCCGCCCCGCACATCGGGCACATCCGGTCCGGGCTGAACTTCGACATCATGCGCCGCTGGTTCGAGTACCGCGGCTACGACGTCACGTTCATCCGGAACGTCACCGACATCGACGACAAGATCATCGCGAAGTCGGCGGAACAGGGCCGCCCCTGGTGGTCCATCGGGTACGAGAACGAGCGGGCGTTCAACGCCGGCTACGACGCGCTCGGCTGCCTCCCGGCCACGTACGAGCCGCGAGCGACCGGCCACATCACCGAGATGATCGAGATGATGCGCGGCCTGATCGAGCGCGGTCACGCCTACGCGGCCGACGGCAACGTCTACTTCGACGTGCGCTCCTTCCCCGGCTACCTGGAGCTCTCCAACCAGGACCTGGACGATCTGCGCCAGCCGTCCGGCGAGGGCGAGACCGGCAAGCGCGACCAGCGCGACTTCGCGATGTGGAAGGCGACCAAGCCGGGCGAGCCCAGCTGGGAGACCCCGTGGGGCCGCGGCCGCCCCGGCTGGCACCTGGAGTGCTCCGCCATGGCCCACAAGTACCTCGGCACCGCCTTCGACATCCACGGCGGCGGCATCGACCTGATCTTCCCGCACCACGAGAACGAGATCGCCCAGGCCAAGGCGTACGGCGACGAGTTTGCGAAGTACTGGGTGCACAACGGCTGGGTCACCATGTCCGGCGAGAAGATGTCGAAGTCGCTGGGCAACTCGGTGCTGGTCAGCGAGATGGTCAGGGCGTGGCGCCCGATCGTGCTGCGCTACTACCTCGGCACCCCGCACTACCGGTCGATGATCGAGTACAGCGAGGAGGCCCTGCGCGAGGCCGAGTCCGCGTTCGCCCGGATCGAGGGCTTCGTGCAGCGCGTCACCGAGAAGGCGGGCGAGACGATCGAGCCCGCCGGCGAGGTGCCGCCCGCCTTCGCCGAGGCGATGGACGACGACCTGGGTGTCCCGCAGGCGCTCGCGATCATCCACACCACGGTCCGGCAGGGCAACTCCGCGCTCGCCGCCGACGACAAGGAAGCCGCCGTCGCCCGGCTCGCGGAGGTCCGTGCGATGCTCGGTGTCCTCGGCCTCGACCCGCTCGACGAGCACTGGGCCGGCGAGAGCGACCGCGGCGACGATCTGCACGGCGTCGTCGACACGCTCGTGCGCCTGGTCCTGGACCAGCGCCAGTCGGCCCGCGAGCGCAAGGACTGGCCCGCCGCCGACGCCATCCGCGACCAGCTGGGCCAGTCCGGTCTCGTCATCGAGGACAGCCCGGCCGGACCACGGTGGACACTCGGCCCGCGCCAGTAGTCCATCCCATGTGCCGTCCGGCCCTCCGGGCGGCACACTTCACTTACGTACGCATGTCTGAGCAGAAACGAAACAGGTAGGTCATGGCCGGGAACAGCCAGCGCAGGAACCGCCGCACGTCCAACAAGAAGGGCGCGCAGGTCGGCAGCGGTGGGCAGCGACGCCGTGGCCTCGAAGGCAAGGGCCCGACGCCTCCCGCCTCCGCCCGCAAGGGACACAAGAAGAACCGCATCGTCAACGCCCAGGCCAAGCAGGCCGCGGCCCGCCGCCCCGCGCCCCGGCGCGGCGGCGTCAAGGGCACGTCCGAGATGGTCGTCGGCCGCAACCCGGTCTACGAGGCCCTGCGCGACGGCGTTCCGGCGACGACCCTGTACGTCCAGCAGTACATCGACAATGACGAGCGGGTCCGCGACGCGCTCCAGCTCGCCGGTGAGCGCGGCAACATCAATCTGATGGAGGCCCCGCGCGTCGAACTGGACCGGATGACGAACGGCCTGAACCACCAGGGCCTCGTCCTCCAGGTCCCGCCGTACGAGTACGCGCACCCGGAGGACCTCACCGCCGCCGCGTACGACAACGGCGAGGACCCGCTGATCGTTGCCCTTGACGGCGTCACCGACCCGCGCAACCTGGGTGCGATCGTCCGCTCCGTCTCCGCGTTCGGCGGGCACGGCGTGGTCGTGCCCGAGCGGCGCGCGGCCGGCATGACGGCAGGCGCGTGGAAGTCCTCGGCGGGCACGGCCGCCCGTACGCCGGTCTCCCGGGTGACGAACCTGACCCGGGCCCTGGAGGGCTACCAGAAGGCCGGTCTCACGGTCGTCGGCCTCGCCGCGGACGGCGAGCACACCGTCGAGGACCTGGAGGCCCTCGACGGCCCCGTCGTCATCGTCATCGGCAGCGAGGGCAAGGGCCTGGGCCGCCTCGTCGGCGAGACCTGCGACTACCGGGTCCGCATCTCGATGCCGGGCGGCGCGGAGTCGCTGAACGCCGGTGTCGCGGCCGGGATCGTCCTGTACGAGGTCGCGCGGCGCCGGGCCTGAGACGCACCCGGACGGGGGGCGGCCGACCGGGGCGCCCCCCGTTGACGGGTCTCGGACACATCGGGCCCGTCAAGGCAGTGTCCTAAACACACATCACTCGGTTAGATGAGTGTGGACACCAGAACGCCTCGGTTCGACGAACAACCCGCCCTGAGTATGACCAAGGTGGACTGCGACCCCGCGCAGGTCATCGTCAACCACGCCAGCTTCCGGGTACAGCTCGCCCCCGGCCAGCGCACGCGGCTGCGCGGTCTGGCCTCCGCGGGCGCGCCCAGGATCCCCGCCATGAGCGGCGGCGCCGGAGCGGTGCGCGGCAGGCGCGCGCCCGTCGTTTGGAGCGGCAGGTCCGCCCCGGGTGATCCCGGCGCCACCGGGCTCCTCCAGGCCGTACGGAACTCCACCGCGGGCCGCCCGACCTCCGCGTACGACTCCTACGATCCCTACGCCCCCCGCACCGGCCACGACTTCGACGGCGGGCTGGGCGGCACCCAGGTCATCGAGCGCCTGGAAGAGACCCAGCCCAACCCCGTCATCACCGCACCCCACCAGCCGGGGCGCCACGGCAACGGCCCGCTGCTGCCGCCCATGCGCCGGGCGGTCGGCGCCTACGATCCGCTCGACACCGGACCGCACGGCCGCGCGGCGTACGACGACGGCGACTACGACGACGCGTACGACGACCTCACCGAGGCCCGGGGCCGACGGCACGGCAACGACTCCGTGCGGCACGCGTACTACCCCGGTCGCCGTATGAACCTCGGCGTCGTGCTGCTGCCCATGCGCGTGTTCCTCGGCTTCATCTCCATCTACGCCGGCATGGGCAAGCTGTGCGACCCCGTCTACTTCGATGGCGGCGAGCGCGGCTCCATGGTCAAGTGGCTGACCTCGCTCCACCCTTGGGCGCTGGCCGAGCCGCTGCGTGACTTCGCGCTCTCGCACCCCGTCGGCGCCGGACTCACCGTCGCCTTCCTCCAGGTCGTCGTCGGAGTCCTCACCGTCCTCGGCCTCTGGCAGCGCGTCGCCGCCTCCGTCGGCGCGCTCCTCTCCGCCGTCCTGCTGGTCACCGTCAGCTGGCGCACCGTCGCCGTCTACGACGCGCCCGACATCATCTACCTCGCCGCCTGGAGCCCGCTGATCATCGCGGGCGCCCCCGTCTACTCCGTCGACGGGCGGCTCGCCGGCGAGGCCTGGCGCAGGCTCGGCCCGCGCTCGGCGATCTGGGACCTCCGCCGCCGGGTGCTGCGCCGGGGTGCCGTCGTCGCCACCGTGGTCGTCGGGCTCACCCTGCTCGTGGGTTCCATGCTCGGCGGCGCGGTCCGTTCCTCCGGGGTCGTCACCGTGCCCGGTCCGAACGGCAACCCGACCAACCAGCTCCCCGGCTCCCCGCTCCCGCAGGAGTCCCATGGCCGCCGGGCCTCCCACATGCCCGACGGGCGGCATCCCTCGCCGTCCCGCAGCAGTGCCTCCACCACTCCCTCGGCCAAGGCGTCCACGCCCGCCGCGGAATCCGTACGCGAGTCCGGCCAGGCGGCCGGTGCCGGGCAGCCCAGCCAGACCCAGGGCACCGTGCAGCAGCCCCCGCAGCAGACGGCCCCGCAGCCGCCTCCGTCCGGCAGTTCCGGCCCGAGCTCCTCCGGCTCCACCGGCGCCGGCGGGAGCTCCGCGACCGGCGGATCGGACGGCGGCAGCGGCTCCACCGGCGGTACGTCCGGCGGCGGCGGGCAGAACCCCATCGGCGGTCTGCTCGGCTGAGCCGCCGGGTCGGCGCAGGACGGAGGGGCGGTTTCCGGAACGAACCGGTGACCGCCCCTCCGTCGTGCCTCGTCGCGTGCCGCTACTGCCCGTCGAGCTCCTTGGCGGCCTCGGTCAGGTCCTTCGCGGTGTCGATGGCCCGCCAGTACGCGCCGTGCGGCAGCGGATACCCGGCCAGCCTGCGCTCGCGGGCCAGCCGAGGGAACGTCGTCCGCTCGTGGTCGCCCCGGTCCGGCAGCAGGGTGGTGAACGCGGGAGAGAAGACGTACACACCGGCGTTGATCAGATACGGGGAGGGCGGCGACTCGATGAAGTCGGTGATGTGTCCGAACGCGTCCGTCTCCACGGCGCCCCAGGGGATGCGGGGACGGGCCAGGGCGAGGGTGGCGATCGCGTCGCGCTCGGCGTGGAACGCGGCCATCTCGCGCAGGGAGAAACGCGTCCAGATGTCGCCGTTGGTCGCGTACCAGGGCTCCTCCGGATCGGGGAGCCGGGTGGCGGCGTACTTGAGCCCGCCGCCGCGTCCCAGGGGCTCGGACTCCACGACCGTCGTCACGCGCAGCGGCAGCACCGCCGAGTCCAGCCACTCCTGGAGCACCTCGGCCAGATGACCGCACGACACCACGGCGTCGGTCACGCCCTCGGCGGCCAGCCAGGAAAGCTGATGGCCGATGATCGGAGTCCCGGTGCCCGGGATCTCGACCATCGGCTTGGGGCGGTCATCGGTGTACGGGCGCAGCCGCGATCCCTGGCCACCTGCCAGGACCACGGCCTGCGTCGGATACGTATGCATGCCAGGCACGATATGCGGTGCCCGGACAGGGCCGTCAGCTGAACTGCGCGACGCCCGAGGCGAAGGACGTGTCGCAGACGGGCCGCGAGAACCTGTGGGCCCGCGTCGGACCGTACTGCTCGACGGCCGCGCGGCCCAGCGCCCTGGCGATCGACATGCAGTGCTGGGCGAGCGAGGGGCGGGCCTCGACGGAACGCTGCAGGTCCGTCAGGGCGACACCCGGGTCCTGCTCCCGGAGCTCCAGGAGCAGCCGGTCACGGAGGAGGTCCTGCGGGGTGCGCGTCCGGGCACGCTTCGAGACGTCCTGAGCGGAGGCGGCCAGGACCTGGGACTCGGAGTTGTGCGCTGCCCACGGCACGCTGGTGACGGCGAGGGTCCCGGAGAGGACCATCACGACGGGCAGTACGAGAGCGAGGGATCGGCCGATACGGCGAGCGGTGTGGGTCACGCAGTGAGCGTAGCGGGCAGTGATGATTTGGCGACCTTACGTCACCCGTGAGAGGGATGGTTCGACGGTGTCTTTCGAATCGCGCGTTGACGGGCCGCAGTGAAATGCCCGGTGTGCCGGGGAATTCGGCACCGTACGGATTCAAACCCGGACGCGCCCCGCGCCGCGCGAACGGCCCCGCACGATGTACGTGCGGGGCCGTCGTGGTGCGGGTGTGCGGGCGTCAGTCGGTGAGACGCTCACCCGTCGAGGTTGAGAAGACGTGCAGCTCGTCCGGGCGCGGCACGACGTGCAGCTTGGTGCCCTTCTCCGGAACGGCGCGGCCGCCGACGCGGACGACCAGGTCCTTGTCCTCGCTGCCGACCCGCGCGGAGCCGTAGACGAAGCCGTCGGCGCCGAGCTCCTCGACGACGTTGACCGAGACGGCCAGACCGGCCGGGGCGTCGGCGCTGTCCTTGGAGAGGGACTTCGCGGCGGCGCCGCCGTGCTCGACGATGTCGAAGTGCTCGGGGCGGATGCCGACCGTGACGGTCGTGTCGCCCTTCTCCGCAGCGGCGGAGAGCGCCTCGCGGGAGACCGGGACGACGCTGTTGCCGAACTTCACGCCGCCGTCGGTGATCGGGACCTCGACCAGGTTCATGGCGGGGGAGCCGATGAAGCCGGCCACGAAGAGGTTCGCCGGCTTGTCGTACATGTTGCGCGGCGAGTCGACCTGCTGGAGCAGCCCGTCCTTGAGGACCGCGACACGGTCACCCATGGTCAGGGCCTCGACCTGGTCGTGCGTGACGTACACGGTCGTGATGCCCAGACGGCGCTGGAGCGAGGCGATCTGCGTACGGGTGGAAACGCGGAGCTTGGCGTCCAGGTTCGACAGCGGCTCGTCCATGAGGAAGACCTGCGGCTCACGCACGATGGCCCGGCCCATCGCGACACGCTGCCGCTGACCACCGGAGAGCGCCTTCGGCTTGCGGTCCAGGTACTCGGTCAGGTCCAGCATCTTGGCGGCCTCTTCGACCTTCGCCCGGATGTCGCTCTTGTTGACCCCGGCGATCTTGAGCGCGAAGCCCATGTTGTCCGCGACGGTCATGTGCGGGTAGAGCGCGTAGTTCTGGAACACCATGGCGATGTCCCGGTCCTTCGGGGGCAGGTGCGTGACGTCGCGGTCACCGATGCGGATCGCGCCGCCGTTGACGTCCTCAAGACCCGCGAGCATGCGCAGGGAGGTCGACTTGCCACAACCGGAAGGACCGACGAGGACGAGGAACTCACCGTCCGCGATGTCGATCTCCAGCTGGTCCACGGCCGGCTTCGTGGAGCCGGGGTAGACGCGGGACGCCTTGTCGAACGTGACACTGGCCATGCTGAATCTTCTCCTTCACCGGCAGGAACGTGCCGGACGATCCGAGTAAGGGAGTGGTCTGGTCCACTTGGGTGAATCCTCAGCGACGCTACCTGGACATTTGGAATCTGTCAGTAGTTCGAGGACCGCGAAATTTTGGGACCGCGCGGGGTGCGGTGTTGGTTACACTGCTCCGGCACGCCTCCTTAGCTCAGCTGGCCAGAGCAACGCACTTGTAATGCGTAGGTCGTCGGTTCGAATCCGACAGGGGGCTCTGAGAAACCCCAGGTCACATAGCCCGTGACCTGGGGTTTCTGCTGTTCCGGGGCTGGTGTGCCGGATGGCCGGGGCGCGGCGGGAGGGCCTGCGTGAGCGGTGCGTGAGCGGAGCCGCTCAGGGACCCCTACTTCTTGGGCTTCCGGCGCTTGGCCTTCACGGCCTCCTCGGCCTGGCCTTTCGTCTTGTTGCTCGGCTTGCCGCCCTTGGCCCTGTCGGCGTTCTTGGCCGGAGCCTTCTTGCCCCTCTCCTTCTTCGCGGCCTTGAGCGCCGCCTTCTCGGCCTCGGCCTTGCGCTGGAGGGGGACGAGCTTCGCGGTGGCCTCGGCGGCGCTCCTGCCGACGTGGGGCAGGACGCTCTGGTAGATGTCCCGTGTGATCCGGGTGTCGCTGTGGCCGAGGGTGTCCGACACGATCTTGATGTCGATGCCGGCGGCGAGCATGAGCGTCGCCGCGCCGTGGCGGAGGTCGTGCAGGCGGATCGGCGGGAGGCCGGAAGCGGCGACGAGGCGCTCGAAGAGGTCGGTGACCTTGCCCGGGTGGAGCCAGGAGCCGTCTTCCTGGGTGAAGACGTGGCCGGTCTCGACCCAGGCCGTGCCCCACTTCTCGCGGTCTTGGCCCTGCCGTTCGCGGTAGCGCTTCAGGACGTCGACGGTGTCGTCGTCGAGGGCGACCACGCGGTAGCCGCTGTCGGTCTTGGGATCAGACGCCTCGATTTCCCAGCCGTCCTGCACGAGTTGGGAGGAGACGGTGAGGGAGTGGGTGTCGAGGTTGGTCTCCGACCAGGGCTGGCCGCACGCCTCGCCCCGGCGCAGACCGCGGAAGGCGATGAGGTGCCACATCGCGTACAGCCGGTCCTCGGCGACGAAGTCGAGGAAGGCGCCGGTCTGCTGGGGTGTCCAGACCATGACGGGCGACGGCTTCTCGCCCGTCTGCTCCCACTTGGTGACCCGTTCGTCGGTCCACACGAGTGCCTTCGGCTTGCGCACGGGGTCGATCTCGACGTGGGCGGCGGGGTTGAAGGTGATGATCTGCTGCCCGATCGCGTCGTTCAGCGATGCCCGGAGGGTGGCCTTCACGTGCTGGCGCGTGGCGGGTCCGGTGATGCGGCGGAAAGGCGGCATCTCGTCGATGGCGGCCTTCACCGCCTTGCGTCGGGCTCGGTTCTTCGCCCCCTTCCACGGCACGGTCGCCAACTCGTCGATCGCGGCTCGGCGCTGGGCGTTGTCCTCCACGATCTGGGCGTTGGCGTCGCGGATGTCGGTGAACATCTCGCTGAGGTGGCTGACGCGCAGCCGGTCCAGACGCCGGTTGCCGATACGCGGCTTCAGGTGCATGCGGATGTCGGTCTCGTAGCGGTTGAGACCGGACTTGCGTATGCGCTTGCCGGCCAGCCACCGGTCGAGCCACTCGGCGACGGTCAGGCTGCCGATGAGGTCCTGGCCGGAGTTGAGCCGCCGCCGGGTCTCCTCGACCTCCGGCAGGGGTGCCTTCTCGCCGCTGACTTCCGCGAGCATGGCTGCGATCAGCTCCGTGCCCTCGCGGTCGTCGGCCTCGGCGAGGCCCAGGAGGGCACGGACGTGGTCGAGGTCGGCCTGAGCCGCCTTGAGGCTGCTGTATCCACCCCGTGCGAAGGAGCGTCGGCTGCCGTCCTCGCGGGAGGGTAGTTCCTGGCGTATGGAGTACGTGCAGTGGTTCCTGGTGCCGCGCTTGGGGCAGGCGGTGCCGAGTTCCCTGCCGGTCTTCGGGTCGCGGCAGGAGCAGCGGCGGTAGGTGGAGCCCTTCAAATGTCCTACTCCTCGGTGGTGTCGGGGAAGTCCTCCGGCGCGTCGACGTCGGAGAGTTCGGCTGCGAGGTACGGGGGTGTGCCGCCGTCTTCGCGGATGTCGGCGCGTGCGGTACGCAATCCGTGCTTGGCGCGCGCGGCTTGTCTGGCGTAGTCCTCCCGGGTGAGCAGGGCCTCTGCGCGGGTGGCGGGGTTGTTCGCGGTCTTGGCCTTCCACCGCTCGTACTCCTCGCCTCTGAGGGCGGTGAGCGCGGCGTGGTGGTGGTTGGCGTGCGCCCGGAAGTTGCGCAGCATCACGGACTCGGTGTCCAGGGCGTCGGGGATTTCGCCGGTGAACCACTGCATGGCGTCCCAGGTGGGCCGAGGGTCCTCCAGCGGTTGTTGCTGGACGTGGCCGACGTACCCGACCGGGTAGATGAGGCAGATCGGGTGGGTGTCGAGGGCCATGGCCAGGACCATGACGTCGACGAGGGGCAGGGTGGAGCGGCGTCCGGACTCCATGTTCGCGATGACGTTGCGGGGGATCGGGTGGCCGAGGTCCGCGCACCGGTCGGCCAGGTCCTGGGCGCTCATGCGCAGTTCCTTCCTCCGTCTCCGTACCTCGTCGGCCACGGTCGCCGTGACCTGGTCCTCCCACAGGGGGGCGTCGCCCCCGTCCTCTCCATGGTGAAAATCACGTTGTGTCATGGAGACACATTAGCTCGATCATCCTGGATGTACTGGCCTGGAGACGGACGCGATCGCCGTGTTCGCCGAGGGCTCGTCATGGACGGAGCATGGATGCGCGAGAACCAGGACCTTGAGCGGGAGCACGGCATGAGCCGGGAGGAGTTGCTCGCCTTGCCAGTAGCCGTTGACCTGGAGACAGGGAATCGGGCGCTGGGGCTGGGGCGGAGCAAGGGATACGAACTGGCCAAGCGGGGCCAGTACCCGTGCAAGGTGCTCCGATTGGGCAATGCCTACCGGGTGGTGACTGCCGACCTGCTCGACCTGTTGGGCCTGACCGCATGACGAGGCGAACGCGGTGCGGGCGATTCTGCGCTGAGCTGACACAGAAACGCTGGACTGTGCCCGGACGTGGACGTACTGTCCGTGGTCCCTCGCGATCACCCGATGCCCGCGAGACGCGAACGGGCCCCCGGCGGTGCAACGCCGGAGGCCCCAGCAACCCCGAACGGCCCGTGAAGAACCAACCCGGCGGCCAGGGCGTGCAAGCCCACAACCGCCAGACGAGGAGCTGCCCCGTGGAACACGCGGGAGTCGAACCCTATTCCGAAGCCGCCAAGTCCGCGTGGCCCCCGGTCGCCGTACCCGGACGGCCCGCCCACCTCCAGGACGACGAATCCCAACAGCACCCCGACCGTCGCACCCAGTGCGCCGTCACGGCACAATCCCTTGCCTCGGAGCCGACGCCCGATTCGGAGCCGACACCAGGCTCGGCGCTGCTGGAGGAACTGCGCTCCCAGATAGCGAAGTTCGTGATCCTGCCCTCCGCCGAGGCGCTGGACGCGGTGACGCTCTGGGTGGCCGCGACGCACCTGCAACCCGCCTGGCAGCATGCACCGAGGCTCGCGGTGGTGGGCCCAGCCAAGCGGTGCGGCAAGTCGAGGCTGCTCGACGTGCTGACCGAGACGGTCCACGAGCCGATGATCACCATCAACACCACGCCGGCCGCGGTCTTCCGGTCGATCACGGAGGAACCGCCCACGCTCCTGGTGGACGAGGCGGACACCATCTTCGGTACGCCGAAGATGGCGGAGAAGAACGAGGAGATGCGCGGCCTGCTCAACGCCGGCCACCAGCGCAACCGCTACGTCACACGGGTCGTCGGCAACGACCACACCCCGCACCGGTTCGCGACGTTCGCGATGGCGGCGCTGGCCGGAATCGGCGACCTGCCGGACACGATCATGGACAGGGCCGTGGTGATCCGCATGCGGCGCCGGGCCGAGGGCGAGTACGTGAAACCGTTCCGCTCACGCCGTGACATCCCCGTCCTGCACGAGCTGCGGGACCGGATAGCGCAGTGGGCCAAGCCGCACCTGGAGGTCGCGGCACAGCGGGAGCCGGACATGCCTGTGGAAGACCGGGCCGCCGACACCTGGGAGCCGCTGGTCATCATCGCGGACCTCGCCGCAGGCCCCTGGCCCCGCCTCGCCCGTACGGCGTGCGGACGGATGGTCGCCACCGAGGTCGAGGTGGAGGAGGATCAGCCCGGCGGAGCGCGGATCCTGGCCGACATCCGCAGGGCCTTCGCCGCTCAGCGCGAGCCCGACAGTCTCACCACGGAGGACATCCTCCGCCTGCTCCGCCAGGACCCCGAAGGTCCCTGGGCGGAATGGGGACGCGACGGGCTCACCTCCCGCCACCTGGGAGACCTGCTGCGCGAGTTCGGCGTCAAGCCCGGCAACGTCCGCCTCGCCGACGGAACCCAGCGCAAGGGATATACGCGCAACAAGTTCCTCGACGCGTGGCGGCGCTACTGCCCCACCGTCCACCCCGTAGACCCTGGGGGCGGCGCCCCCGAGGCGGGCTGAGCCCCACACCCCCGGATGCCGTCCCTGCCGTCCCTGCCGTGATCCCGCAGGTCAGGCGGCCTGCGCTCAAGACGGCAGACGCGGTTCAAGACGGATGAGCGACCTGGTACGGCGTGATCGTCCCCCAACGGGGACCGGATCCGTTTTGTGCCGTCCCAGGCGTCCCCGCCGTACCGCCGCAGGTCACAGCCGCACCGGCCGGGACGGCAACCCGAAGTAGAGCCGTCCCGGCGGCCAAGGGCACAAAGCACCCCGCCCGCCGGCCGGGACGGCCCGGTGAAACGGCTGCCGTACCGGCCCTGACCTGGGCTTGCAACGGCCAAGACGGCCAAGACGGACCACCAGACCACGAACCACAGGAGCGCCCGCTTGTCCCTCCCGGTCCTTCCCTCCCTCTCCTCCCACCGCACGTCCAGCCCACCACCCCACCGCCCGCAGCCCGCCAAGTACGCCCCCGAGCGGTACGCGCTCGGCGCCGCCGGGGCCGTCATCGTGGCCCTGACTGCCGCCGGGTTTTGGCTCTCCTACGCCCACCTCGCCGAGGTCGCCGGACAGCACGGTCTGGGCAGCTCGCCCATCCGACAGTGGGCGTGGCCCGCGACCTTGGACGCGTTCATCGTCGCCGGCGAACTGCTCATGCTCAGGGCGGGCCTGCGCGCGGTCACCGACGGCTGGGCCGTCGCCCTGACGGCCACCGGATCGGTCGGCTCTATCGCGCTCAACGTGGCCGGAGTCGGTGGCACGGGCCGACCGGGCCCCGTGCCCGTACTCGACTACGTCGTCGCCGCAGTGCCCCCGACCGCCGCCCTGCTGGCCTTCGCCGTACTCATGAGGCAGATCCACCAACTCGTCGACCGAACCACCACCGCAACCAAGGCAGAGCCCGCCCCGCTGCTCGAAGCGTCCGCCGGGCCTTCCGACCAGTACCCCGACCCCTTCACCGAACTTCCGGCGGGCACTTTCGCTCAGCGGGCGGAAGAACAGACGCAGCCGAGCGGCAAGCCACGCAGCGGCCGTCCGGCCGGCGCGACGGTCGAGGAACTCGTGGAGATCGGAAGGGCCGCCGCGGCCCAGGGAGGGAGGCTGACCCGTGAATGCGTCCAGCGAGCCGTACGGGCCAAGGGACTTACGGTCGGCGGCAAACGGCTCACCGAGGTGATGAACATCCTCCGGGCCGAACCCGCCACCACGAACGGCGTCGGGCCGAAGGACGGCTGACCGCCCGGCCGGTGGGCGCAACCCGCGCGCTCACCGGCCCCGGCCCCTCACCGCCCGACTGTGTATCCACACCTGTGGACGGGACGACGGCCACTCACGCCGCCGCCCCGCCCGCACCACTACGGAGATCCGACCGTGACGTACGACCCGCACCGCCCCAAGAACAACCTGGCCGAACCGCAGCCATCGACGAAGCCGACGAAACCGACCACGCCACTGGAACGTCTGCGCCGGGCGTTCGGACGGGCGGCTCCTGGCGGAGCCAGTAGTACCCCGGGTCCGACTCAAGGCCGGTCTTCGGGGATCTCCGCCCCGGGGGTGGCGGAGACGGCCCGGCGCCAGGGGGCGCCGGACCGGAAGTTCGGGACCGAGGGCGGCCCTGAACTGGACGAGCTCCACACCGTCCAGCAGCAGATCCTCCACACCGAACCCGCCCCCGAACCGACAGCCGGTGAGCGAGCGGTGCAGAGCTTCCAACCGACGATCCGCCGTTTAACCGGCACCAAGCGAACAGTCCGTGTCGGCCCGCTGCGCTTTACCGGAGACGAGCACAACGAGCTCCAAGAGGCCGCCGCCGAGCACGGCTACAAAGGGGAATCCGGCTTCGCCGCCGACATCGTCCTCGCGTTCGTATCCGGCAGGTTCACCGCCAATCTGCCGCTGTCCGAGGACCGCCGCCGCACCCACATGTTCCGCGCCCAGGTACTGCGCAAACTCAACCGGATCGGTGTCAACGTCAACCAGATCGCCCGCGCCCTCAACAGCGACCTCACCCCACCCGACGTACGTCACCGTCTCGACGAGCTGTACTACCTGCTGGAACTGATCGCCGAGGCCCTGCGCGAACCCGCCGACCCCAGGAAGGACCAGGCCGCGTGATAGCCGCCATCAAACCGGCCGGAGGCAACACCCGCGGCCTGCTCGCCTACCTCTACGGCCCCGGCCGCCACGACGAACACCTCGACCCGCACGTCGTCACAGGCTTCGCCGTGCTCGGCATGCCCGACCCCGGCCGGAACCCTGACGCCACCCTCACCCAGCTCGCCCGCCACCTCGACGAGCCCGTCCAGCTTCGGAACAGCGAGTTCGGGAAGAAGATCACCGACCACGTCTGGCACTGCCCCGTTCGCGCAGCCCCCGAAGACCGGCACCTCTCCGATACCGAGTGGGCCGACATCGCCCAGCGCATCGTCGAAGCCGCCGGCATCGCCCCTCCCGGAGACGACCTGGCTTGCCGGTGGATCGCCGTACGCCACGCTGACGACCACATCCACATCCTCGCCATCACCGTTCGCGAGGACGGCCGTCGGCCCAAACTTCACGACAGCGGCATCCGTGTCGGTGACGCCTGCCGCCAGATCGAAGCCGACTACGGCCTTCGCCAACTGAAGAAGGGCGACCGCACCGCCGGACGCCGGCCAACCCAAGCCGAGATGCACAAGGCGGAACGCCTCGGCTGGGAGCAGACCAGCCGCGACTGGCTCCAGGACCGCATCCGCACTGCCATCCCCCATGCCAGCAACACGGAGGAACTCCTCGCCTATCTCGAAGCCGACGGCATCGCGATCAAGCCTCGCCGCGGACCGTCCGGAGACCTCCTCGGCTACTCAGCCGGCCTCCCCGGCGATCTCAACAAGGACGGCGAACAGATCTTCCACCCTGGCGGCAAGATCGCCCCCGACCTCACCCTCCCCAAGCTCAAGGCCCGCCTGGAAACCACCGCACCAGAGGAACACCCCACCGCGCGCCGAGAGCGCCCCACCACCCCCTGGTACCAGGCCACCGACGCCCTCGACACCCTCAACTCCGACATGACCGATGACACCCACGCCCAGGCTCACATCACGGCGCTCGGCGAACTCATCGAGGCCACCTCCCAGAAGGCCCCTGACCACTTCCGAGCGGAACTACGCGCTGCCTCAGGCGCATTCACCCGCGCCCAGCGCTCCCAGATCCGAGCCGAAAACCAGGCCGCCCACACCCTGCGCCGCGCGGCCCGCGACATCGCCCACACCGCCACCGGCCCCGAAGGCAGTGTCTTCGCCGCCCTGCTCGCTGCCCTCGTCTGGGCCACGATCGTCGCCGCACGCTGGCACGAGGCCAAGAACCACGCCCACCAGGCCGAAGCCGCCCGCCAGACCCTCCACCACCTTCAGACCGCCGCCGATCACGCCCTCACGCCCGTCGTCGACAAGCTCACTGCCCGCCAGCCCACCGACCACACGCGCCGCACCCTGGTCCACGACGTGCGCGCCGCCATTCCCGACCACGCCGACCGCATCCTCACCGACCCCGCTTGGCCGGCTCTCGCCACCGTCCTCGCCGACGCCGAAGCCGGCGGCCACAAACCCCACCAGCTCCTCAAGGAAGCCGCCGCCCAGCGTGAACTTACGACCGCCCGCCAGCCCGCCCGCGTCCTGATCACCCGCATCCAGCACACCAGCCGCAAGCCCGCCCCGAACCCTCGCGCTGAAGCCGCCCGCCGCCGCTCTACGCTGTTGAGTGGCACAGGAAGCAGCCCCAGCTCAGCGGGGGGTATCTCAGCGGGGCCCGCGGTTCGTCGAGCGGTCCGCCCAAGGCGCTAGCTCATCGACCAAGCGTGAGCACCGGCGTCTTCCAGACCAAGGGACTGTCCGAGGCCGTCGGTATCGTCGCCTTCGTACGGCTGGCCGCTGACGGGAGTCGTGGAGCGATTGTGGAGGGAGTCCACGTGAACACGGTCAAAGCACGGGTTTGGCGATTCGAACCGCGGTCAAGCGGGCAAGGCGCTGCGTGGATCGTCGGGAGCGGGCAACTGCCGGTCGGATTGGCTCAGCTGGTCCACATCAATGCACTGGCCTGCGACCTGCAAAGCGTCGTTGACCTTCAGACGAAGGAACTCGAGGCCCGCCTCCTTCTAAGTTACGTCGATGCTCCAGGAGGGAGCTCCCTCCAGCTCGATCACCAGTCTCTTATGGCGAGTTCACGCCATATACGCAGCTTCGTCAGCGAATGTGCGGGGCTTGGGCTGCTGACCGCAGCGAGTGAGGCCCTGTTCTCGTGGACGGACGGGACCCACGAGCTGCACAGCTTTGATGCTCTCCCGCGACCTCTCTCGAAGTCCTATCAGGGTGGTGGCGTACGCCCTGATCTGTTGTTCCATGTTCCGGAGGGGCCAATCGCGGGAGAGGCTCGTGGGCGGTACCGCAAACAGAAGGCGCTGTTGCCCAAGCGTCTTCTCGCAGAACAGCGACGGCGACTCGCTCAGCTCACGAACTGGTCGGCCGCGCACGGCGACCACTCCTATTTCATGAGCTGGGTCTACGTCGGTCCGGCGGGGGTGGCGGTGGACATCTTCATCCCCGAAGCCAGCGGATCGGTAGACACATTGCTGAGCGACTGGGCAGACACAGAGGACGGGGACAGCCAGGAGCACCCCTTCTACTGGGGCGATTCAGAAGCGCATGCAGCCTCTGGCACCAACGTTCCCTCGACGAATCAGCAGTCCCCGACGGGTCCGACGAATCAGCAGTCCCCGACGGGAGCGGTAGGCAGAGGTGTTGCAAACGGGGAGACCAAGGGGATCGAAACACTTGGGCTCATGGTGGATGAACCCACACGGCCGCCCCAGGAAATCGCAGAGGAAGCGATGAGCAGGCTCTACGTAACTGCCCCTCAATCAGAGCAAGAGGCCACTCTCGCAGGAATTTCGGTACGTGGCCGATGGGTACCGGCTGATGCCTTGGGGCCCGCGAAGCACGAGGTCTTGGTCGGAGTACTTGCGGAAAGGCCGCCCCGGCAGGTGGCGATCCGAGAGAGAATGGCACGGTCGGAAGGACGGTTCGACGTGTGTCTCGACGGACGACTTCTCACTGTCGTACGACCCGTCGCGGCACCAAAGCCGGGGTGGCGCCAACTGGAGCGAGCGCTATTTGATCCCCGCTAGCCTCGAAGCTTAGTGACGGTCCGCCGACGGAGTCGGTGGACCGTTTTCGTTCTGCGGGCTGAGGCTGTGCGGGCCGAAGACCGGAGCGTCGTCTCGGGTGGCGTCGAGTCCCACGGCTCCGGGTGTTGAGGTGCGGTCGAAGGGATGGAGGATTGGCTGGCCCGCCACGGCCGGGCAGCTGGGTGAGCCGGTCGAGGGCTACGGTGATGTCACCGGTTCAGGGCCAGTGCCGGGCCAGGGTACTGGCGGAGCAAAGATCCGGAGGAAGCCTGCAGGGCTTCGTGGTCAGTCGGGGAGTGTCGATCGTGATATACGACCCGGCGTATGGGCAGGCGGTAACCGCGGGTTCGGGGCATCCCTCAGGAGTTCAGGGCCCCGTCAAGGTAGTTCTGTACCGGCTCGAACAGTCCGTACGGCACGTACTCCGGGATGTCGCCGTGGGCGACCCAGGCAAGCTCGGCCAGCTCCTCGGTATCGGCGACGTGAGCTGTGCCGCCCAGAATCTGGCAGGCGGTGTACGACATGAGGCGGCCCGTCTTGGGGTGAACGCGCTCGCCGAGCAGCTTGACCGCCTCCACGGTCAGCCCAGTCTCCTCCTGGGTCTCCCGTACGGCGGCGGCCTCACGCTCCTCGCCGGGCTCGACCTCACCGGCAGGGAACTGCCAGGAGAGCTGCCCCTCGCTCACCCGGCGGCGGACCATGAGCACACGGTCTTCGTGAACGACGATGGCGGCGGCGATGCCCGGCCGCTCGTCCGTGGTCTGCTGCGTCACGTCTGCTCCTCCAGGGCGGCCAGGATGGGTGGGAAGATCGTATCGACGGAGATGAAGCGGGGCACCGCGTTTCTGGGCACCCACATCACGTCGATGTTCTCCGCGGTATCGCTGTTGGTGGCTTCGCCGGCCAGGTACTCGCAGAGGAAGTACTCACACAGGACGCCGGTCGCGGGGTGAAGGCGGTTCCCGAGATGCTTGCGTACCGCGCAGTGGACCCCTGTCTCGTCCAACGTCTCGCGCACAGTGGTGGTCTCTGCCTTACCGCCGGGCTTGATGACACCAGCCGGGAACTGCCAGGTGATCCCCGCGGCGTCGCTGTCCCGCCGGCAGACCAGGAGGACGTCGCTGTCGCGGACGACCACAGCGATGGCCACACGCAGTGCCTGCGCGCCGGGTGGAACCGAGTCTGACGGTGCCTGCTCCTTCGCCAGCAGAAGCGCGAAGCGCTGACGCGCGGCGGGCGGGGCCTGCTCGTGGGCCGTGTCTAGCAACTGCTGCATCTCCCGGCGAGGCATGACAGACGCGTCGCCATGCCAGGTCGCTACCGTCCTGACGGCAATGCCCAGGTGAGCGGCGAACTGTTCGTTCCCGAGCCGCAGGGCGGACTGCAGCAGGCACGCGTACCGGCCACTCCAGCGCTCGACCACGTCCACAAGGACTGTCCCCTCATTGCTGTCTCAGTGCAGGAACCCCGTCCGCCCGGACTGCACTCCCACTGCACCGGCACTGCATGGCCTCGCGCGAGGAGCCCCGGAAGAATCGAAGTCACCGGGGGCCGAGGAGCCACTGCCCATAGCTCGGCTCCTGGGAGGCGTACAAGAGGCGCGAGAGCGCCGGACGACCACAGGGAGATTCTAGGTGCGCATGCTCAGCGGATAACAGATAAAGGCAAGTTGGCCAGATCAGGACGCTGGCGAACCGGTCGCCGTTTCCTCACGGATGATCGCCCGCCCGGGGCCTTGCCCGCACGTCTGAACCACCCGGTCAGCGCCGGTAACCTCAACGGACGACGGCTGATAGCACGTCATGTTCGTTATCTGGCAAGGCGAAAGGGAAAGTCAATGGCCGAGGTTCAGGCACACACTGTCGAGCGCACGCTCGTCCTGCTCAAGCCCGATGCGCTGGCGCGTGGCCTGGCAGGAAGGGTCATCTCGCGGTTCGAGGACGCGGCACTGAAGATCGTCGGTACGAAGATGAAGTGGATGGACGAGGAGTTCACCCGCAAGCACTACTTCGACCTGGAGGAGCGGCTGGGGGCCGAGGTCTACAACGTCACCTCGACGTTCATGCAGCAGGGGCCGGTCATCGCCCTGGTGCTGGAAGGCTTCGACGCGATCGCGACGGTCCGCAAGATCGTCGGTAGCACGTACCCGAACCAGGCTCCGGCCGGCACCGTGCGGGGAGACCTCTCCCACTACAGCTCGGCGGCCAGCATCGCCTCCGGCAAGGCGGTCGCGAACCTCGTGCACGCCTCCGGAAACGCGGAGGAGGCCAAGCAGGAAGTGGAGCTGTGGTTCGAGAAGGACGAACTGCAGGACTACAAGACGCTGGCCGAGATCTACACCTACTAGCAACGGGTCACGGCGTCACTGCGGGGACGCCTGGGCGTTGATCACCACTGGGGCACGACCGTTTGAACCGAGAGGGCACCATGACCAACCAGACCCGCCTTGCCTCCACCGACGAGCTGGAGTCGATCTTCCAGCGCGAGCTGGCGACCGACCGCTGGGCGGCCACCGAGACCGCGTACGCCTTGGCCGTACGCCATCGAGACCTGGGTGATTGGCCCGCGTCGCGTGAGTGGGTCGAGCAGTGTCTGCGTCTGCTGGAGGGCTTCCCCGGCGAGACGGAGGAGCAGGTCGCCACCGGCCGTACGTCGGTGGGAGGTGTCTCGCTGCCGACCTACCTGCACGCGGGTGTCGTCGAGGCGCGCTTCGGCGACCTCGGCTGAGACCTACCGATTCACCTGGGTGACGCGGCCAGCACCCGCATCGGCCGCATCACCCAGGTTGACCACCAACCTCATAGCGGCGCCCGACCGGAAAGCCCCCGCACGGCAGGGTCCGGCTGGCTTCGCCATGCCTGAAACGAGGAGACAGGCCCGTGGCCGTCGAGATCGAGATGCGTGCCCGCTTCACCAAGGAGATTCACGACCAGCTCGTCACCCGCCTGAAGACGGACGGCGAGGACTTGGGCCCCGACGACAAGCACATCTACTTCTACGTGCTGCCCGACCAGCTCCTGAAGGTCACCGACAACACCGCCGCCGGCACCGCCAAGATCACCCTCAAGGGGAGCAAGATCGGGCAGGGTGCGGCCTTCGAGGAGACCGAGTTCGCCATCGCCCCCGCCGACGTTCCCGCCGCGGTGAAGGTGTTCAACGCCCTCGGGTTCGAGACGGCCATGCACGAGGCGTTCAATTTCCGTCACAACTTCCGCTTCGACGACGTTGAGATCGCGGTCAAGTGGAGTGAGGCGTGGGCCTACCACGCCGAGTTCGAGGTCCTGCTGGAAGACGGCGCCCCCGACGCCGCTCGTGCCGAGGCTGAGGCCAGGATCACGGACGTCGCCTCGACACTCGGCGTGACCCTGATGACGGAGCAGGAGCTGGCTGACTTCACCGCCGCCTTCGAGGCGGCCGAGAAGGAACGCAAGGAGCGCGAACAGCAGGCCGCGCCGATCCGGTAGGGAACATCACCGCGGAGACCACCAAGGGGGTGGGCACGAGTGAGCACGACCCCGTTGACCGCAAGTCTGATCGACCTGGCTGCCCGAAGGCAGCTCCCGCTCCACCAGCATATGGACCACGCCACCGTCGCGTGGATCAGCGACAACAGGCCCGACGTTCCGCCGACGCCGATACCGGTCCTGCGCCCGCAGTCGAAGTTGCTGCTCGCGCACGGCGGACTGCCGACACGGTGGTGGGCGGACCCCCGGCTGTACACGTCGCTCCACGGCGTGCGGCACGCCATGAGGACTGCGGCGCTCGCCGCCGTCCTCGCTGAGGCGAACGGCCTCGACGACGCCGACGCCGCCACGGCGATCCTCGCCGCCGCCGTACATGACTGCCAGCGGCGCCACGACCAGGACGACCGCGGGCACGGCGCCCGCGCGGCCATATGGCTCGCCGCGAACGCCGACACCGTCTGGGGACACTTCGGCCTCGCCGCCACACCACGGCGGATCGTGCAGGCGGCCACCGCCGTGCGGCTGCACGACATCCCGTACGAGGAGTTCGCGGCCGACGACACGGCCGACCACGCCCGCGTCGAGCGCATCACTGATCTGGTCAAGGCCGCCGACGCCCTGGACCGCTACCGCTTGCCGAAGCTCAAGTGGTGGCCCGACTCCCGGCATGTCCACGAACCCGCCTTCGACCAGCTGCGTGGGCCCGCCTTCGACCTGGTCCTAGTCTCGGAGCGGGCTTACCTCGCCGGGGCCAGCGGTCCCGCAGCCGTCCGCTACGCGCTCGCCGAGAAGGGCCTGGTCTGACCATGGACTTCCGCGACGCCTACCACCTGTGGGCCGATGCCCACGCCTTCTTCGACTCCGCTCTCATCCCGAGCGTCACCGACCACGCCGCCCCACTCGACGCTCAGACCACGGCCTGGGACAAACGCCTTGCCGAGGACACCCCGAACGGGCACCTGCTGCGGCAGAACGCCCTCTTCGAGGCCCTCAGCGGGAATGGCAAGCTGCACCTGCTGCACGTCACCCACGCCTTGGAGGAGATCAGCCGGCAGGGGGTCCTCTACCCGTCGGGCGGATGTCTCGTCGGCAGCATCTACTGCGCGCCACTCACCGCGACCGACCAGGGCCTCCGGATGCACAACCTCGGCTCCTACGTCCTGACGAAGGAAGCGCCGGCCTTCCTGTCCAAGCTCGGCGTCACCGATCGCGTCCCCACCCCGCTTATCTTCGAGATCGACACCCCGCCGCAGGCGTACCGCGGACTCGCCGGCGTGGACTACCTGCGCCTGGGCCTCATCCACTTACAGATCTACAGCCACCTCGAATACCTGCTGAGCAAGAACGAACGGCACCAGCTACGCGAGACAGTCGTCAGCCGGGTCAAGAACTCGGCCGCGTTTCTTGCCACCGCTTCCGGCGTCGCCTTCCGGGGCAACCGGGTCGACGCCGAGCCGTTCCTCAAGCTGCTCGACGAGACGATCCCCCGCCTGCCGATCCTCGGCTACCTGTACTTCGAAGCGGTCGCCGAGTACCTGATGCTCCACTCGACCTCCCGTCACACCAGGCGCTTGGCCGAACTCGGCGAGCTCAACAACTGGCTCTACAAGGAGATGCTGTTCGCCTCCTTCCCCGCGATGGCAGGCAAGTTCGACCTGGCCAAGTTCCGTCCGCGTCCGAAGCAACTGGCCGCGCTCATTCATCGAGTCGACCCGACCATCGACACCAACCACGCGAGCGCGTACATGGTCGAACGGATCAGCTACCTCGTCGCTGCCCGCCTCTTCGCAGCCGACGAGGTCCCCGAAGCCTGGCACCACACGCGCTGGGAGTTCGACTCGCTGGCCACCCAGCTCGGACCGCTTCTCGGCCACCTCATCCACCGGGAGCTGCGCACCTTCGGCCGCTACCCCGACTTCTACTTCTACTTCGACCAGCACAAAGCGCTGCAAGCCTGGAACTACTGGAACCACATGGACATCGTCGTCCCGTTCAACGGCACGATGCCCAAGGGTGAGATCGGCATCAACCCGGCCTACCCCAACCTCGATTACCGCGTCTGGCGCGCGGAGCAGGACGACGCCGGCCACCTTCACCCCGCCGAAGAGCTCGCGCTGACCATCGCTCCGCGGCTGGTGGACATCAAGTACACCCTCATGCGCAACAACCAGTGGGCAGCTCCCGCGCCCAGCGCTGCCTGATCAACGCCGCCGATCGCGGCACACCCCACCCCGAGCAACCTCACACGCAGGAGATCCGTGATGAGTCCCTCCAACATGCCTTCCGTCGACCTTCTCGGCGAGCAGATCGCCTCCGTCCTCGCCGACCCCGCCACCACCCACGGCCTCGCCCGCACCCTCCGGACCGCCGCCAAGGAGATCGAACTTCACCGGTACCACCACGCCAGCCGCCGCGCTTGGCCCAACGGTCGCATCGACGACAAGCCCGACAGGGTTCAGATCGGCGGGGGAGGCCACCGCATCGACGGCTTCTTCAACATCGACCTCGTCCCGCCGGCCGACCTCCTGTGGGACATCCGCGAAGGCATCCCCCTCCAGGACGACAGCACCGCCGAAATCTTCTCCGAGCACTTCCTGGAGCACATCGACTACCCCCGCTCCGCCAAGCACTACATCCGCGAAGCCCACCGCGTCCTCATGCCGGGCGGCCGGATCACCACCGGCGTCCCCGACGCCGCCTTCGCCCTCAACCAGTACCCCGGCACTCTGGACGCCTCCGACGAGACGATCCAGCGCTGGTACGCCAAGCGTGACTGCCGCGACGACATCAACACCCGTCTCGACCTCGTCAACCTCGTCTTCCGAGACCAGGACGACGACCCCACGTACACCCCGCACCTGTGGGCCTACGACCACGAGAAGCTCGTCCAGCTCTTCACCGAGGCTGGCTTCACCACCGTCGAGCCCTGGACCTTCGACCCCAGCATGGCCAACCCGAAGCGCCGCTGGGGCAGCGTCTACGTCGTCGCCACGAAGTAGCCCACAGGCCGCCCGCGAGGCCGAGGCGCCCCGTCTCCAGCCGTCCCGGCCTCGCGGGCTTCCATGCACGCCAAAGCGCTGCACCCACCCGGCCACGTCGCCGAGGGAGCCACCCGCATGAACCAGATTCCACCGCCTGCCAGTGAACTGACCCTCGCCGCCACCCCGAACGCCGTCGCCTGGGCCCGCCGCCATACCGTCGATGTCCTCCAGCACTGGCGCTTCCCGGTCGAAGGCATCGAGGTTGCACGTCTCCTCGTATCGGAGCTGGCCACCAACGCGATCCAACATGCACATCCACCCGCGGTGACCACAGCGCCCTACGCCGGGAACGCCGCCATCGGAACGATCGTTCTTAAACTCTGGCCGACCGTACGTGGCGTTCTGGTCGCGGTCAGCGACCGCGACCCCCGCCCGCCGACGCCCCGAGCGAGCGACAGTCACGCCACCGGAGGTCGGGGACTGCTCCTGACCCAGACCATGGCCAACCGCTGGGGCTACTATCCCGAGCCCTCTCCGCCCGGAAAGACCGTCTGGGCCGAGATTCCAACGCACCCCAAGGAAGCAATTACCGGCCTCGCCGGCGGTGGTCCGGAAGTCACCCCGCTCGTGATGGGGCAGGTCCTCACTGCCCTACGCGAGCTGTGACTGCGGGACGTGAATGGCTAGGCTCGCGGGGCCAGCCCGTCCGGGCTGGCGCGAGTCCGTTGGGTGCCGACCGAGGGAGGATCGCCGAACGTGGGCAGGACTGAGTACTACAACGACCCGGCCGCTCCAAAAGCGAACACCCTCATCCCGGCCAGCAACCTGCTCGTCGCCGACGAGACAGGCGCCATCCTTCTCCAGCGTCGCCGCGACACCGGCCAGTGGGCCCTCCCCGGCGGAGCCCAGGACATCGGCGAGACCGCAGCCGAGTGCGCGGTCCGCGAGTGTCTGGAGGAGACCGGAATCATCGCGGAGATCACCGGTTTCCTCGGCGTCTACACCAACCCGAACCACATCGTGGCGTACACCGACGGCGAGATCCGCCAGCAGTACGAGAACACCTATATCGGCCACCCCGCCGGCGGCGCCCCCACAATCAACGACGAAGCCGACGAAGTGCGCTTTGTCCAGCCCGCCGACCTCGATCAGTACGACATTCACCCGAGCATGCGACAGCAGATCGACGACTTTCTGGTCGGCTCCTACCCGCACCTCGGCTGACTCTCTCGGCATGGAGCCTCGCCACCGAGTCCGGAGGCAAGGCTCCAATGAGGCTCTCGTGCCCTGTCATGGCCTGGGCGCTGGCAGGCGCTCTGCTCAATCTGGCACGGTGCTTGCAGATCGACCTTGCCAAGGACGCGCCGGATGATCTCAGCCCGGATCCCGATGAGTAAAACCCGTCGTGCTTCGCTAGCTGACGGCATGACCCTCTACTCTGCATAGGTGGTTCAACAGGTAGAGATGACGCAGAGCGCGACGCAAGAGCAGGATGAGGCCGTGGCCGACGATGATCGGATTCAAGTTCGCTGCGGCGACGCATACGACCTCATGGCAGATCTTGCGCCTGAGTCGATCGACCTCTTGATCACTTCGCCGCCATACTGGGGCCTGCGCAGCTATGGGCAAGACCACAACGAGGACGTCCTCAAGCAGTGGCTCGCTGAGGACTCAAGCCGGGTTCAGACCGACGTGCCGCCCTACGAGTGGTACCGGGACCACGGTGGCGTTCTGGGCCTGGAGCCCTTGCCTGAGTGGTTCATCAGCCACCTTGTGGAGATCTTGCAACGCGGTGCCGCTGCGATTAAGCCCGGCGGCAGTATGTGGATCAATATCGGAGACACCTACTTCGCCCGGTGGTCGAGCATCCGACACGATGGACGCCAGGGGCTGGGAGACAATCCGAGGTCACGGCGCCGCACGCCGATGGGTGGCTTCCGGCAGGAGAAGCAGCTGCTGCTTATTCCGAGCCGCTTCGCCATCGCTATGCAGGACCGGCGCTGGATCCTGCGAAACGATCTGATCTGGCACAAGCCGAACGTTCCCCCGCGCCCTGAAAAAGACCGGCTACGGCTGGCCCACGAACACTTCTTCCACTTCGTGAAACGCCCCAAGGAGGGACGCGCGAAGTACTTTTACGACATCGACCAGGTCGAACAAGGTGCGCGAGATGTCGTCTACTACGATTTTGAAGAACTTGAACCCATCGATGGCGACGAAACCGAGATCTCTTACTACGACCACCAGGAAGTAGAAGAAGGCGCGCTTGACGTGGTGAAGACGCATGTCCGTTCTGGTTCGGATGGCCACTCGGCGACATTCCCTGCTGACTTGATCACGCCGCGAATTCTTAGTTCCTGCCCACCGGGGGGTACGGTCCTCGACCCGTTTTGCGGTACCGGGCGGTCGTTGTCAGTGGCCGCAAAGAATGGTCGCAAGGCAATCGGATTTGAGCTGCACAAGCCATTCCATGAAGCTGCCGCAAGGAACGCCCGTGAGGCGGCCGGGCAACTTTCTTTCGATCTTGGCGAGGAAAACAACGAGGTGGGGATTTAAATTGTCCGGGAGCGGCGGGAAGGCCAAGAAGGAGCCGGGGAACTTTATTGCCGAGTGGTTCGGGCACCGAGTTTACCCAGTGGTCGCGGAAACGCCGGCAAGCCTCCAGGACCAGGCAGTTGAGCGCTGCCCGTTCCTGACGGAGGTCACGGGGAGTCAAACGAAGTGCGTCAAGCGTGCCAACTCTGCAGGTGTCTGCACCATTAGCAGTACCAGTAACGGTAGCCGCCAAGACTGGCTGGCCTGCCCGTTCCGGGCTTTGGACATTGAGATGCTGCATGATGCCGCCCACCGGCTCTTCGGCCATGCAAAGGGTGACGATGTCAGTATCGTGGCCGTGCCGGTCCTGGAGGATGAGGCTGCGGCGACAAAGGTTCGTAGTAGGGTCGCCGACGCCAAGCCCACAATCGTGTATTTTCAGAACAAGCTCGGCGGTGAAATCTCGATCAGTCCGACCGATCGATCGCCAGAATTTTCATTCGACGCCACCATGATCGAACTTCTGCCGGACGATGCGGGCGCCCTTAGTGTAGGTCGCTACGGGGTATTCGAGATTCAGACGATGGACTTTCATGGGACCTACCAGAAGGCCGTCTCGAATCTCCGGAACGCGAGGCATATGCATGCTGGAGAGTTCGGAAATGCTGTAGCTTCGCACCCTCAATGGCTTTCAGAGAAGGTTGAGGGGCCGAATATTGCGAACGCGTTCAAGCGGACCTTCTACCAGATGATGTTCAAGTTCCAAGTTGGCGCCCATGAATCGTCTGCGGGCTGCATTCTGGCTATCCCGCGTGCGGTGTGGGATAGCTGGCAACGACACTTGGGCCGCCCGGACTTGGTCGAATACGGGGACGGCACGTGGAGGCTTGTACGAGAAGGCAATGAGCCGGTTGAGAACCCGCCAGCATGGATCTATGTCTTTGATGTCGAAGAGTCGGCAACGAACACCCCGAATCCTCTAGCGCTGTGGCGGGTGATCGGCACCGACTCGGCTACCTTGAGCCACTACACGCTCGACGTCGCACCGGAAGCAGCTCTACAGGCCGGCGGGTCAGTTGACCGCTTGCGGAGCCAGATAACGCTGCGCCTCTCCAAGTACCTCCCAGAGCTCGCGCCCGCCAAGAAGAGCAAGAAGACTGTTGGGAACTCTGGACAGATGACCCTTTAGAGGCGCGGCTCGACCTGGCAGGAAACCGGTAGCGGACAGTCCGCTGCCTCCGCCGTTGCATCGGCGGATGCGTGAGCGCTGCGTGAGCGGACTGGGTGGCAGGAGGGCAGACCGAACGTCACGCCTGTCACGGCCGCAAGCCTCTGACCAGTGGAAACGGGATTCGGTGGCACCGTCCACCACCACCCGGGATGATCTTGTAGGCCCTTGTAATGCGTAGGTCGTCGGTTCGAATCCGACAGGGGGCTCAAGTGGAACCCCAGCTCAGATGCGCTCTGAGCTGGGGTTCTTTTGTTCAGCGGATGCGGCGACGACGCCGGGAGCGGGCCGCGCGGGTGTCCGTCGTCTCAGTTCCGGTCTCAGTTGTGGCTTCGGGCGGGGCCTCTGGCGGCGGTACGGAGAACTCGCCCATGCGCCGCATTGCGTCCTTCGACAGGTGCGATCGACCCTTCACGTACCGGCGGGTCCGGCTGATCTGGGTGTGCCGCAGGATCTCCGTGATCGTGGGCATGTCCACCCCGAGTTCGTTCAGGATCGGGCCGAACGAGAGAACACGACCTTGTGCTCCTGCCACAGGTCACCGGCCGCGGCCCGCGTCTCGTCTTGAAATCCATGGTCGGAGAAAAGGGTTCGCGTTCGCGTTTCCCAGGTCGCTACGGTCAACCGGCCGCCGGACGGCGGGCTCATCGAACGAGGAGGAGGTGTGCAGCACATGCGCACGAGTGCTGAGCTGTCGAACCCGATTTCGACGTACACCACCTCACTCTGGAGCCACCCTGTCCGTTCACATCACCTCACTGATCGATCCTGAGCACAGGCCGTTCAGTCGCCGCCTTGCGTGGCTGGCGTCCGATGCTGATGGGATCCCTGTCGGATCGGTGTTTCTGCGGCTGTTCACCACGCCCGGACAGAAGCACTACGCCGAGATGGACCTGCACGTCCACCCGTCCGAACGCAGACACGGCACGGGAACGCTGCTGCTGACCGCCGCCGCGCACGCCGCCCGCGAGGACGGCCGCCGCTCGCTCGCGACGCAGGCCGAACCCGGGTCCCCCGGTGCGCGGTTCCTCTCGGCCAGAGGCTTCAACGAAGCCGCGGCCTTCACGTTCACCCGGCTGAACCTGGCCGAGGCGAACCTGCCGGCGCTCACGGCGCTCGTCGAACGGCCCCATCCGGGCTATCGGCTGTTCTCCTGGGACGGCACTGTCCCGGACGAGCTCGCGGACACGTTCGCACTGTCCCGCCGCGCCATGGACGACATGCCGATGGGCGACACCGACTACGGCACGGTGGACTGGGACGTGGATCGCGTCCGGGCCGCGGCCGCGGCCGTGGCCCGGCGCGGCGATGTGCTGCACACCGTCGTCGCCATCGACGAGACCGACGGCTCGATCGCCGGATTCACCGAGCTGGTCGTCCCCGGCGACGGCACCGGCGACGGCCAGCACTACGGCACCGGCGTCCTGCCCGAGCACCGCGGGAACGGTCTCGGCCGGTGGATGAAGGCGGCCGCCATCATCCAGGCCCGCGACCTGCACCCGAACCTCGACGGCCTGCGCACCGACACCGCCGACGGCAACGTGCCGATGCGGGCGATCAACGACGCGGTCGGCTACACGCCGACCCATCGGATCGTCCACCACAAGCTCGATCTCCTGCCGCACTAGCCGATCTCGGAATCGGACACAGCGTCAGCAGGGTCCGCCCGCAGGCCGGTCGACGCCGGTCTTCGGGCCATCCGACTCTTCGTCAGGACTCAAGCATCGACGAGCACCTCGCAGGACTCCGTCCCGGAGTGGGACGAGGTGCGTCCCGTCGTGGAAAGGCTTGCTTTGAACCGCGAACAGATCTCCTCCATCGCCCACACCAACCACCCGATCAAGTCTCCGCTCGACGACATCTCCGTGCGTCGGCTCCTGGAACACGGGCTGCCGCGAGGCGACGAGCGGGTGCTCGACCTCGGTTGCGGCAGCGCGGAATGGCTTCTGCGCGCCCTGGCCGTACGACCGCAGCTGCACGCCGAGGGCGTGGACATCTCCGCGGACGCTCTGGCCCGGGCCCGGCAGGCGGCGAGTGACTGCGGTGGGGAGGACCGCCTCGTCCTCCACCACCAGGAAGCCGAAGGCTTCGTCTCCGCGGAGCCGTTCGACCTGGTGATCAGCGTCGGGGCCACGCACGCCTTCGGTGGTCTGCTGCCCACCCTCGCCGCGGCCCGCAAGCACCTGGCCCCCGGCGGCCGTGTCCTGATCGGTGAGGGATTCTGGGACCGAGCCCCGTCCCAGGAGGCCATCGACATGCTCGGTGACCTCACCGACCTGGCGACCACCGTGGATCGCGTCGTCGCCGACGGATGGACGCCGATCCACGGGCACGTCAGCACACGTCACGAACTGGACGACTACGAATGGGCCTGCTGGGGGGCGCTCGCCTCCTGGGCGCTCGACCACCCGGCCGATCCGGACAGTTCCCATGCGCTCACCACGGCGACCGTCCGCCGGACCGAATGGCTGCGCGGCTACCGGGACACCTTGGGCTTCGTTTCCCTCGTACTCGGTCGGACGCCCGACCACGCCTGACACAGCCCCGCCGCCCAGAACCTGGTGGCAACCCGGCTGCCTGCTCTCGGGGCCCGGGACAGCTTCCGCGATCAGGAAGGGCGGCTCGGGTGACAGGTGAGTCGTCGTCCGGTGGCCACGCGGCACCGGACGACGGCCACTGGCCGCCGCAAACGAGCCTGGTCGGGTAGCCCGGGGCCGGGATGCCCCGGGCTACCCGACCGGGGCCTCGCCCGGTTTCGTCGATGACGGGCGCTCGCGGAAGGGTTCGCCGAACTCCAAGACCGCCGTGCAACCGCCGTGCAACGGGGTGATGGTCGGCGCCGAACTCTTCTCCGGCGATTCCGCGGCTTCCGGCAGCGCCCCGCTCGCTGTCCTGAGCTCCTCTTATGGGGCGGTGGTCCTACGGCGGGACCACCCCGACAGTCCGAGTGCCAGGGCGGTGCCGACGAGGAGGACCGCGACCGCGACCCAGGTGGCGTGGGCGACCACGTCGGTGAACGCGGTGCGCGGGTCGTGGACGTGGGTGACGCGGTCCTCGAAGCGTGTGGTGATCAGTGTGCCGAGGATGCTGGTGCCGAGGACGGCGCCGATCTGGCGGGCGGCGTTGACGGTGCCGCCGGCCTCGCCCTCGCGGCCGGGTGGGACGTGGCCGACGGCGAGGGCGGTGGACGGGGCGTTGGCGAGACCGCAGCCGAGGCCGAACAGGACGAAGGCGGCGGCGTACCCGGCGAACGCGGTGTCCGGTTCGACCTGCGTGAAGAGGGCGGCGCCGAAGGCCGCGAGCAGCAGGCCCGCCGTGATCAGGACGCGCGGGCCGAGTCGGCGCACCAGTATTCCGGCCAGGACCGAGGCGGCGATGAACGCGCCGAATTCCGCGAGGAGTTGGACGCCCACCTGCAGGGCGGTCAGGCCCCGTACCCGCTGTAGCCACAGCACTTGGAGAAGGGAGAGGCCGACGAAGCCGAACAGGACGATCGCGGCCAGCAGAAGAGAGGCGCTGTAGGACGGATCGCGCATGAGTCGCAGGTCGACCATGGGGGCGGTGCGGCGCAGTTCGACGATGGTGAAGGCGGCCAGGAGAAGGGCCGCTGCCACGACAGCGGCCAGGGCCCGTGCGGAGCCGTAGCCGTGGTGACCGCCATCGATCAGCCAGAAGACCAGTAGCGCGAGACCCGCGATCACGGTGAACTGCCCCGCCCAGTCCAGGTGTTGGGCCGGGTTGCGGGACTCGGGGACCCGGCCGAGCGCGACCGCCGCCGCAAGGCCCGCCACGGCGAGGTTGAGCCAGAATGCCGCGTGCCAGGTCCACCAGCGCAGCGCGAGGCCCGCGATGAGGGGGCCGACGGCCAGCCCCAGCCCGGAGGTGGCCGCCCATGCGGCGATCGCCCCGGCGCGGCGGCGCGGGTCGCGGACGGCGTGTGTGATCAGCGCGAGCGAGCTGGGCGTGATCAGGGCACCGCCCAGGCCGGCGATCGCCTGGCCGGTGAGGACGGTGGCCAGGTTGTCGGCCAGGACCAGCACCAGTGCGCCCGCGGCCATCGCCGCGGTGCCGGCGACGAAGACGCGCTTGCGCCCCCACCGGTCGGCCAGTGCGCCGGCGCCGAGTACGCAGGACGCCACGACCAGGGTGTACATGCTCGGCACCCACACCATGTCGGCCGGGGCGAGGCGCAGGTCGGTCTGGACGGCGCCGAGCGTGCCGATGGTCCCGGTGGTCTGGAGGAACACCGTGAACAGCCCCAGGCAGGCGGCGACGAGGACCGGCACGGGGCTGCTGCCGTGGGCGGTGCCGCGTTCCCCGGCTGCCGCGTCACGCAGAACGGTGGTCATGGTTCGTTCCTCCGGAGAGCATGGTCTTGATCTGGCGGGTGATGGCGTCGGCGAGGACTTCCTCACGGCCGGCCTCGACGGCGTCGAGGACCTGCTCGACCACGTCGGCGGGGCTGATCTTGGGCTGGTCGGTGCCGGCCGCCATGTCGGTGTCGATGAACGCGGCGTGCACGGCGACCGTGAGGGTGCCCTGCGGGCGCAGCTCTTCGCGTACCGCGTTGGTCATCGACCAGGCCGCCGCCTTGGAGACGCCGTAGGAGCCGATCTGCGGGAGCGTGTGCCAGGCGAGCACGGAGACCATGTTGACCAGGGCCCCGCCGCCGTTCCTGCCGAGAACGGGGGCGAAGCCTCGGCACATGGCGAGTGTGCCGAACAGGTTGGTCTCCAGCTCGGCGCGCGCCCCGTCGAGGGTGTCCGAGCCGAGCAGCGAATCGCCGCGCAGGATGCCCGCGTTGTTGACCAGCAGGGTGGTGTCCGAGCAGCGCTCGGCGGCTGCGGCCACGGAGGCCGGGTCGGTGATGTCGAGTGCGATGGGCGTCAGTCCGGGGTCGGTCACCGACTTCGGGTCGCGGGCCGCTGCGTACACGGTGTGCGCGCCGCGCGCCAGCAGGCCCTGCGCGAAGGCACGGCCCAGTCCTCGGTTGGCACCGGTGATGAGCGCGATGGATCCGTTGATGTTCACAGGGTCTCCTGCTGGAGTGTCGTGGAGGAGGGTGAGGACGCGTGATCCGCGGAGGCGTCCTGGACGACGCGGGCCTGCCGGGCGAGGGCCAGCAGTCGGCCGTCGGCCGACCACACCGCGCTGTCGTCCACCGCCCAGCCGCTGCCGGCCTGTTCGGTGCGGATCCGGACCAGGGCCCAGCCCGTGAGTGCCTCGGTGTCCAGCGCGTCGGTGAAGTGGATGGTCAGCTCGGCGGTCGGCACCGGGCGCGGGGTGCGCCAGTGCGCGAACAGGGCGGGCGGGAGGACGTCGGTGAGGGTGACGACCGCGGCCTCGTCCAGCGCCCGCCCGTCGGTGAACCGCACCCAGGCGACCAGCTCGGCCCGCTCACCCCCGGCGAGGGGCAGCGCCTTGGTGGCGGGACGGACCTCCACCTGCTGGGCGAAGGCCACGAACCCGGCCGACAGGTCGAGGGGCATGCAGTCGGCCGGACCCGGTACCCGGGGCGAGGTCCGCCCGACATAGCCGGGCCCCCGGCGGCCGTGGCCGAATACCGCCGAGCCCACGAGCACCGTGGCTCCGTCCTGATGGCCCGTGAAGGCGCAGGTCGCGGCCCGGCGCCCCACCGGCGGCCTGGACAGGGACAGATGGAGCGGAAGGGAGCCGACAGAGGCGAGGAAGTGGGCGGTCAGGGCGCGGACCGGACGGCCTTCCCCGACGCCTCGTTCCCGCATGGTGGTGAGCGCGGCCGCCGCGACATGCCCCCCGTGCGCCCCCGCCCAGGACCGCCACAAGGGGTCGATCCGAGCCACCGCCTGATCATCGGTGGCACACGCGCTGCCGGGTGATGAAGCCCTCATTCCCGTCTCCTCATTCGGTCGAGCCCAACGAGCCGCTAGGCAGTTGGAAAACAGGACTCACTATAGGTGTGTCAGTTTGAAAATCAAACGGTCATGTCGTTCGGTGTCCGAGCGCCATTCCGGGCGTCGACCGCCAAGGACGCATGGTGGGTCCCGTTTTCCAACGCGCCGTGCTTATAGTGGGTTGGAAACGACAACTGAGGGCTGCCCCGTAGCTGTCGTCGCGCGCCCGCCAGGGATTACGGGACAGCCCTCAGGGGTCTGTCATTCGGATCAGGCCGGATCGGGGAGCGGCGCCCGGACGCGCTGTGACCCGTCGGCCCGCCGCAACCCCAGGAGGTCCACCCAGATGCCCGCCGCTCGCCCACGTTCCTGCTCCATCGCGAACTCGCTCGCCGTCATCGGTGAGCGCTGGAGCCTGCTCGCGCTGCGGGAGGTGTTCCTCGGGGCGCGCCGCTTCGACCAGATCGCGGCGAACACCGGCGCCAGCCGGGACATCCTCACGGCCCGGCTGAAGAAGCTCGTGGAGAACGGAGTCCTGGCCAAGGAGCTCTACCAGGCACACCCGCCGCGCTACGAGTACACGCTGACCGAGGCCGGGCTCGCGCTGCAGCCGGTCCTGCTCGCCCTCATGGAATGGGGCGACCGCTACGTGACCGAGGGGGAACCCCCGACGGTGTTGAGGCATGACTGCGGAGAGGTACTCCATCCACGCACCGTCTGTGACGCCTGCAGTCGGCCTGTCCCTCCCGACAGCACCCACGCGATCCGTCTCGGCGGCGTCCCGCAGTAGTCCGGGGCGCCCCGGCGCCGGGACGAGGGCGAGACCGGCCGGTCCCTCATCGCGTGTGGTCACCGGTCCCTCATCGGGTGTGGTCAATAGATGGTCCGCACGGGGCGGTGAAGTCCGCCCGACTCGGAGTCAGGGGGGCCACATTGGAAAGCGACGTGCGCTCCCGCGTATCGGCGTACGGCATGGCCACCGTGCGGGACCAACTGCTGCTGACCCGGCTCTCGGAGAAGTCACCGGTTTTCGAACCCGGGCTGTGGCACCTGCCGGGCGGAGGGATCGATCCGGGCGAGCAGCCGCGGGAGACGCTGGAGCGTGAACTGTACGAGGAGACGGGCCTCGAACTCCTCGACGCCCGGCTGGTGGACGCGCGGGCGTACACGGCCCACCGGCTCGGGATCGGCTGGAACCTGGTGGGGCTCTTCTACCTCGTCGATCTCAAGCCCGGCCCGCCCGTGGTGACCAAGGCCGATGACTCCACGAGTGCTGTCAGCTGGATGCCCTTGTCCGGTTTGGAGGACTCGATGCTGTCCGCGGCCGCGCTCGATGCTCTCGCGATGATCGGTGCACGCCGGACGCCGGACGTGACCGGCCGGTGAGCCGGGTAATTCGCTTGTGATGTGCCGGACGTTCCGGGACGGTGGGATCGACGCGGACGAGCGGTCGACATGGAAGACCGGACAATGCAGACAACGCGGTCGACGCGGTCGATGCGGACAAGCGGTCGACGCGCTCAACACGTTCAAAGGTCTGCCGAGCCGACGAAGGGTTTTCATGGTTGCCGGGAAGATGCATGCCGACGAGGCGGAGCTCGACGTCCCTCTCGTGAGGCGGCTGATCGGTGCGCAGTTCTCGCAGTGGACGGATCTTCCCGTTGAACCGGTGGCCTCTTCGGGCACGGACAACGCCATGTACCGGCTCGGCGCGGACATGGCGGTACGGCTGCCTCGTATCCCTGGAGCGGCCCTGCAGGTGGCCAAGGAGCAGCAGTGGCTGCCGAGGCTCGCACCGCTCCTGCCGCTGCCTGTTCCCGAGCCGCTCGGGAAGGGAGTCCCCGGCGCGGGCTATCCCTGGCACTGGTCGGTGTATCCCTGGCTTCGGGGCGAGAACGCGGAACGCGTCGCCGATCCCCGCCGCACCGCCGCTGAGCTGGCTGAATTCATCACCGGCCTGCAGTCGGTCGACGCCGACGGCGGGCCGCCCCCGGGAGATCACAACTTCTTCCGCGGCGTGCCGCTGGCCGACCGCGATGCCGCGACCCGCGAGGCCATCGCGGCACTGGCGACGGACACGGGACCGGGGGCGATCGACACCGAAGCGGTGACCGCCGCGTGGGACACCGCGCTGCGGGCACCGGCCTGGAGCCGGCCGGCTGTCTGGATCCACGGGGATCTGTCCTCGGGGAACCTGCTGTTCCGGCAGGACCGGCTGAGTGGGGTCATCGACTTCGGCGGACTGGGCGTCGGGGACCCCGCCTGCGACCTGCTTCCCGCGTGGGAGATCTTCTCCGCCGAACACCGGAGGGCTTTCGGTGACGCTCTGGCGGTCGACGCCGCGACCTGGCAGCGGGGCCGCGGCTGGGCGCTCTCCGTCGCGTTGATCCAGCTGCCCTACTACCAGCACCGGAATCCCCCGCTCGCCGCCCGCTCACGGCATGTGATCGGGGAGGTCCTGGCCGACCACGACTCCGGCACATGAGCACCCGCTCGGCGTTCGCACCGCTGACCGCAGGGCCCGAGGACCCCCGCCACCACCCGGTGGCGGGGGTCCGGCCGTTCGCTCAGTGCCGCCCGGCCAGCCGGTCCGCGGCCTTGGCGATGGGGTCGGTGCCCACGCGGGGCGAGGCGAGTTCGCGGCGGTCGGCGGCGCGGTAGGCGGCGTACATGCCGTGGACGCCGATCCAGCGGAAGGGTTCCGGTTCCCACCGGCGGACCTTGTGGTTGACCCAGGGCAGGGACGTCAGCTCCGTGGGGCCGGACTGGCCGGAGTCCTGCTGGATCAGGTCGCGCAGGGTACGGGCGGCGAGGTTGGTGGTGGCGACGCCGGAGCCGACGTAGCCGCCGGCCCAGCCGAGGCCGGTGGAGCGGTCCAGGGTGACGGTGGCGCACCAGTCACGGGGGACGCCGAGGACACCGGACCAGGCGTGGTCGATGCGCGCGGCCGCGGTGGTGGGGAAGAGGCGGACGAGGATGTCGCGGAGGGCCTCGATGGTGGCGGGCTGGGTGCGGCCGTCGTTGTCGGTGGCCGAGCCGTAGCGGTACGGCACGCCGCGACCGCCGAGCGCGATGCGGTCGTCGGCGGTGCGCTGGGCGTACATGTAGGCGTGGGCCATGTCGCCGAGGGTCTCGCGGCCGTCCCAGCCGATGGTGTCCCACATCGAGCTCGGGAGCGGCTCGGTGGCGATCATCGACGAGTTCATGGGGAGCCAGGTGCGCTTCTGGCCCTTGAGGTTCGCGGTGAAGCCCTCGGTGCAGCGCAGGATGTACGAGGCGCGGACGGTGCCGTACGGGGTGCGGGCGTGCTTGGGCTCGATCTCGGTGACCGGTGTCGATTCGTGGATCGTGACGCCGAGTGCCTCGACGGTCGCCGCGAGGCCCTTGACGAGTTTGACCGGGTGCAGGCGGGCGCCGTGCGGGGTCCAGGTGGAGCCGACGGCTCCGGTGACGTTGACACGCTCGGCGGTCTCGCGGGCGCCGCGCAGGACGCGGTCCTTCTCGCCGAAGGCGATCTCCACGGAGTGGAAGTCCTTGAGCCGGGCCAGTTGGGCCGGGGTGTAGGCGACTTCGAGAACACCGCCCTGGTGGATGTCGGCGTCGATGTTCTCCTCGGCGGCGACCCGGACGACTTCGTCGACGGTGTCGTTCATCGCCTGCTGGAGGCGGACGGCGGCTTCGTGGCCGTGGAGTTTCGCGTACCGGTCGCGGCCCGCGATGCCGTTGTAGAGCCAGCCGCCGTTGCGCCCGGAGGCGCCGTAGCCGCAGAACTTGCCTTCGAGGACGACGATGTTGAGGAAGGGGACGGCCTTCTTGAGGTAGTAGGCGGTCCAGAGCCCGGTGTATCCGCCGCCGACGATGCAGATGTCGGCAGTGGTGTCGCCGGGCAGGGGCTCCCGGGCCAGGGGGGTGCCTTGGTCCGCGTACCAGAACGATATGCCGCCGTTGACGGTGCTGACGGTGCTCATGTTGCCCCTGCTTTGTCCGGTGTGAAGCCCTGTCGTGAAGCGTGTGAGCGGGACGTTACTGCGCCGGAGGGGTTTTCGTCCTGTGCCGGGACCGGGTCAGTGGGTAGCAGGCGAGGCCGATGAGTACGGCGGTGAAGTGGCCGAGGTCGGTGAAGGTGGGGCCGGTGACGAGGGGGATGCCGTAGAAGACCAGTACGGCGAAGAGGTACACGGGCCGCCAGGACGTCGGGACGCGGTACGTGAGGACGGCGATGACGCCCGCGAGCGCGTAACTGACTCCGATGTCGAGTGTGTTGGCGGCGGACTCCGGTACGTGTCCGTGCCGGATGGCCCAGGCCAGGATGCCTTCGCTGACGAGGCTGGCGAGGACATGGGCGGCGACGGCGACGGCGAACCAGCGCAGGGTGCCCAGCCAGCGTTCGGCGGGGGCGTGGAAGACGGTGTAGAGGATGGCGTAGGGGACCCATAGGCCGCTGTCGATCCAGAAGGCGCTGACGATCAGTACGCGTACGGGGTCGTGGGAGAGTTCGTGGATGTTGGTCGAGCGCTGACGCAGGAAGTCCTTCTCGAAGTCCGGGGACATCTGGTGCACGATGACGGTTGTGACGAAGAGCGCGGCCAGCCAGATGTAGGTGCCCGGTGCGCTGCGGATCCATGAGCCGACGCTGCGGATCCACGAGCCGGCGGTGGTGCGCGGCCGGGTGGGCGGGGCGGGGCTGCTCGGAGTCATATCCGATTGATGCACGGCTCTACGATCGTCCGCGTGATTGACATTCCGGACGGACTGATCGACACCCAGTCCAAGTACAACGGGGCGGCCGGGCGGGTCTTTCTGGCGGCGTTGCCGGGGCGGGCCGCCGAGTTCCTGGGGCGGTGGGGGCTGCGGCGGGACGGGGAGGCGTTCCACGGGGTGTGCGCACTGGTGCTTCCGGTTGTGCGGGTGGCGGACGGTCGTCCGGCGGCGCTGAAGCTCCAGCCGGTGGACGAGGAGACCGTGGGGGAGCCGGTCGCGCTGCGGGTGTGGGGCGAGGCGGGCGCGGGGGCCGTGGAGCTGCTGGACCACGACACGGCGACGGGGACGCTGTTGCTGGAGCGACTGGACGGCCGCCGCTCGCTGGCGGGGATGGCGGACGAGCGGGAGGCGGTGCTGATTCTGGCGGGGCTGCTGGCCCGGCTTTCGTCCGTACCGGCTCCTGTTTCGGCCTCGGCCTCGGCCTCGGCTCCGGCTTCGGCGGATCGCGGGCTGTCAGGATCGCCGACTCTGCCAGGGCCACCGGCTCTGTCGGGATCGCCGGTTCCGCCAGGGCCACCGGCTCTGCGAGGGCTGGGGGAGATGGCGGCGCGGATGCTTCAGGAGGCGCCGGGGGCGGTGGCGGCGCTGGCGGACGAGGAGGAGCGGCGGCTGCTGGCGGACTGCGCGGCGGCGGTGTGTGAGGTCGCCGGTGAGCCGGGGGACCGGTTGCTGCACTGGGACCTGCATTACGGGAACGTACTGGCCGGGAGGGAGGGCCGGTGGGTGGCCATCGACCCGAAACCACTGGTCGGCGATCCGGCGTTCGAGCTGCTTCCGGCGCTGGTCAACAGATTCGACGCGGCGGCGGTGCGGTGGCGGTTCGACGTGTTGACACAGGCGCTGGGACTGGACCGGGAGCGGACGCGGGCCTGGACGCTGGGGCGGCTGCTGCAGAACGGTCTGTGGGACGTGTCGGACGGGCAGCGGCGGCTGGCCCCGGACCAGGCCGAGATCGCGCGGCAGTTGCTGGGGCGGGGCCGGCCGGTCACGGGCCGGTGCTTACGCTGACCTCATGATTCGTACCGCCACCCCTGCCGATGTTCCCGTCATCCACGCCATGGTCCGTGAGCTGGCCGACTACGAGAAGGCCCTGCACGAGGCGAGGGCCACCGAGGAACAGCTGCACGAGGCGCTGTTCGGCGAGCGGCCCGCCGCGTACGCGCACATCGCGGAGTCGGACGACGACGGCGAGGTGGTCGGCTTCGCACTGTGGTTCCTGAACTTCTCCACGTGGCGCGGGGTGCACGGCATCTACCTGGAAGACCTGTACGTACGTCCGGAGCGGCGCGGTGGCGGGCACGGGAAGGCTCTGCTGACGGAGCTGGCGCGGATCTGCGTGGCGCGGGGCTACGAGCGCCTGGAGTGGTCGGTGCTGAACTGGAACGCCCCGTCCATCGCGTTCTACGAGTCGCTGGGCGCGCGGCCGCAGGAGGAGTGGACGGTGTACCGGCTGACGGACGGGGCGTTGACGAAGCTCGGCGGGTGACGGACCCCGCCGGTCCACGTGAGGCGGCCGGGCCGGAAGGCGCGCTCGGGCGCGGGATGCCGGGTCATGGACCTGCTGGCCCACGGGAGGCGGTCGGCCCCGGGGGCCGCTCGGCCGGCGGATGCCGGGTTACGGGATCAGGACGACCTTGCCCATCGTGCCCCGGGTCTCCAGGGCGCGGTGGGCGGCGGCCGCTTCGGCGAGCGGGAAGCGCTGGACGGCGGGGCGGAGCCGGCCTGCGGCGGCTTCGGCGAGCGAACGGGTTTCGAGGACGCGCAGACCGCCCGCCTTCGCCATCATGACGGGGCCGAGCACGCTCTCGGAGGTGATGCCGCGTTCGGCGAGCTCTTCGTCGGTGAACGTGAGCGGGGCTCCGTCGTGGAGTCCGGCGCCGGCCCAGCCGAACACGATGTGCTGTCCGCCCGCGCCGAGGAGGTCGACGGCGGCCCGGCCGATGGTCCCCCCGACGGAGTCGTAGACGACGGTGGCGCGGCGGCCGAGCCCGTCGAGGTGGGCGCGGACCTGCCGGTCCCAGTCGGGGAGCGTGTAGTCGACGGCGAGGTCCGCACCGTTCGCCCGGACGGCGGCGACCTTGGCGGGGCCTCCGGCGAGGCCGATGACGGTGGCCCCGGCGTTCTTGGCGTACTGCACGATCAGGGTGCCGATGCCGCCCGCCGCCGCCGGGACGACGACGGTGGAGCCGGGGCCGAGCTCGGTGAACTGCAGGATGCCCAGGGCGGTACGGCCGGTGCCGATCATGGCGACGGCCGCGGCTTCGTCGAGGCCGTCCGGGACCGGGTGCAGCTTCTCGGCGTCGATGACGGCGAGTTCGGCGTAGCCACCCGGGACCATGCCGATATGGGCGACGACGCGCCGGCCGAGCCAGCCGGGATCGGTTCCCTCGCCGAGTGATTCGACCCGGCCGGCGACCTCGCGGCCGGGGATGGTTGGCAGCTCGGCGGGGGCCGGGAACGGGCCGCTCATGCCTTCGCGCAGAGCCGTGTCGAGAAGGTGTACGCCTGCCGCGGCCACGGCGATACGGACCTGGCCGGGGCCGGGCAGGGGGTCGTCGGTCCGCTCGTGGACGAGGTTCTCGGCCGGGCCGAAGGTATGAAGACGAATGGCATGCACGGTGGACTCCCCGTCGTGTCGGCCGCTGTGGAGGCGGGCAGGTCCTGCGGGACCTGTGGAGCCACCCTCCGACCTCAAGTCCGCTTGAGGTCAAGTCCTGTCGTGGCGCCGTGGTTGTTCCGTTCCTCCCGCCGCCGCGAGGGGCGTTGTCAACGGGGTGGGTCACGATGGGGGCATGGCACGCAGCAGCAGGAAGACGGACACCATCGCGACGGCACGGCGGCCGGAGGTGCGGCTGCCCCCGCTCGTTCCGTACGACGGGGAGGGGCTGGAGCCCGACGGGGACTACGACGGGGTGTGCTTCGAGGGGGCGGATCTGGCGGACGGGGCGGGGCCGGGTGCCCGGTTCATGGACTGTGCGCTGAACGGCTGCGCACTGGACCGTACGGAGCTGGTCAGGGCCCGCTTCATCGACTCGGTGCTGACGGGCGTACGGGGGGTGGGCACCGATCTCGCGGGGGCGTCGCTGCGGGATGTGGAGGTGGTGGACGCGCGGCTGGGCGGGGTGCAGCTGCACGGCGCGGTGCTGGAGCGGGTGCTGGTGCGCGGCGGGAAGATCGACTACCTGAATCTGCGGAAGGCGCGGCTGAAGGACGTGGTGTTCGAGGGCTGTGTGCTGTCCGAGCCGGATTTCGGGGGCGCGGAGCTGGTGCGGGTGGAGTTCCGCGACTGCGTGCTGAAGCGGGCGGACTTCAGTTCCGTACGGATGGAGGCGGTGGACCTGCGGACGGTCGCGGAGCTGGACATCGCGCGCGGGGTGGAGCGGCTGGCGGGTGCGGTGATCAGCCCGGCACAGCTGATGGAGCTGGCTCCGGCGTTCGCGGCGCAGATCGGGGTGCGGGTGGAGGCGTAGCCGCCGGGCCGGCACCCGGATCAGACACGAGGGAAGCGGGCCTGAAGGTCCCAGATCACGGGATTGTCGGCGAGACCTTCGTGCATGTCGGCGAGGTCGGCGATCAGATCGTGCAGGAAGTCGCGGGCCTCGCGGCGCAGCATCGCGTGGTTGAAGGTGAGCGGGGGCTCGTCGCCGGGCATCCAGTCGGCCTCGACGTCGACCCAGCCGAAGCGGCGTTCGAAGAGCATCCGGTCGGACGACTCCGTGAAGTCCAGCTCCGCGAACTGCGGCCGGTGCGAGCGGTTGCCGCGCGGGTCCTGGTCGATCTGCTCGACGATGTCGCAGAGCGCCCACGCGAAGTCGAGCACCGGCACCCATCCCCAGGCTGTGGACACCTCGCGGTCCGCCTTGGTGTCCGCGAGGTAGACGTCCCCGGAGAAGAGGTCGTGCCGCAGGGCGTGGACGTCCGCGCGGCGGTAGTCGGTCTGCGGGGGATCGGGGAAGCGCCGGGAGAGGGAGTAGCCGATATCGAGCACGGTTCGATGGTGTCATGCCCGAGCACACGTCAACGCCGGGGCCGGTGACTGCTCGATCGGGTGAGGCCGATGCTGCGGCGGTCTTCGCCGGATTCACCGGGGCCGGTCCGGCGGACACCCCGGCCCGCGCGATCTGGAGGCGGGCAGAGCCGTCGGGGCCGGGGCGGTCGCCGACGCGTGGCTGTCGCGGGGGGTCCCGTTCGGGGCCGGCCTACGGGAGCAGCCGCTGCTCCTTCGCCACGGCGACGGCGCCCGCGCGGGTGTCGACGCCGAGTTTGTCGTAGATGCGGCCCAGGTGGGTCTTCACCGTGGCCTCGCTGATGAACAGGGCGCGGGCGATGTCCCGGTTGCCCAGGCCCTGGGACAGCTGGGCCAGGATGTCGAGTTTGTGGTCGGTGAGGCCGGGCCGGGGCTTGCGCATGCGGGCCATGACACGGCTGGCCACGGGCGGGGAGAGCGTGGTGCGGCCCTGGGCGGCCGAGCGGATCGCGGCGAACAGTTCCTCCGGGCGCTCGGCCTTCAGCAGATAGCCGGTGGCCCCCGCCTCGATGGCGCGGGTGATGTCGGCGTCCGTGTCGTACGTGGTGAGGACCAGGACGTGGGCCTCGGTGGCGGCGATGCGGCGGGTGGCCTCGACGCCGTCGATGCCCTCGCCGAGCTGGAGGTCCATCAGGACGACGTCCGGGGTGAGCTTGGCGGCCAGGGCGACCGCCTCCTCGCCGCTGCCGGCCTCGCCGACGACCTCGATGTCCGGTTCGCTGCCGAGCAGCGCGAGCAGCCCGGCGCGTACGACGGCGTGGTCGTCGCAGAGCAGGATGCGTACGGGCGGCTTCACGTTCATGCGGGGGCCTCCGGGGCGGGGGCGGGCGTGAGGGGGACGGCGGCGGACAGGACCGTACCCTCGCCCGGTGCCGACTCGATCGTCAGTGCGCCGCCGAGCTGGTGCAGCCTGGCGCGCATCGCGGGCAGCCCGTGGCCGCGTACGCCGTCGCCGGGCCCGGGGGTGCACGCGGTCGGGCGGTGCGGTGTGCTGCTCCCCCTCCACATGGCAGCGGACGGCGAGCCGCCCTTGCGCCTGCGCGGTCTCGCGTGCGGCCAGTGCGTGCAACGCCGCCTCCAGGCCGCCGCCCTCCGCGAGATCCGCCGGGGCCAGGTCGTGGACGAAGCGGCGGGCCTCGGCGAGATTGCGTTCCGCGATGCCCGTCGCCGTACGGACATGGCGGCGGGCGGTCGCCGGGTCGGCGTCCCAGGTGCGGTCGGCGGCCTGGAGCAGCATCTGCTGGCTGGACAGGCCCTGCGCGAGGGTGTCGTGGATCTCCATCGAGAGCCGCTGGCGTTCCGCGAGGGTTCCTTCGCGGCGTTCGGTGGCGGCCAGTTCGCGGCGGGTGCGCAGCAGGTCGTCGATCAGTTCGCGCTGCCGCACGGCCTGACGCTGCATGTGACTCCTCCCCGCCCTGAAGAGCGGGGCTTCTCGCTATGCCGGTTGGGCTTCGCGACGGACCAGCCCGGCCCGTAGGACGTTGAGAGCCCCGACTGTGTCGGCGTGTGAGCTGTGGCCGCACGCGACGCAGTGGAACTTCTTCTGTGTGGGCCGGTTTTCCTTCGCGGTGTGCCCGCATTCGGGGCACGTACGGGAGGTGTTGCGGGGGTCCACGGCGATCACTTCCCGCCCGGCGCTTTCAGCCTTTGCGTGCAGGATCGTCAGGAACACACCCCAACCAGCATCGTTGATCGAGCGGTTCAGCCCGGCCTTCGCGGCGGCACCGTTGGGCAGGAAGGTGCCCGGCTGGTCGGGGTCCGGCTTGGAGGCGGGGGCCCTGCTCATGTTGCGGATCTTGAGATCTTCGTGCGCGATGAAGTCGTGCGCGCGGACCAGGCCGAGGGCGGTCTTGTGCGTGTGGTCCAGGCGCTGACAGCGCACCTTGCCATGCAGTTTGGCGACCTGCTCCACGGCCCGCCGGTGGTTGGCGGTGCGGTCCTTCGCCTTGCGGCGCGGGAACCGGGACAGCGCCTGCTGGGCGGCTTCGAGCCTCGCGGCAGCGCGGCGTCCGTGCCTGGGGTTCTCCACGAACCCGCCGTTGGAGTCGGCGAGGAAGTTGGCGATGCCCAGGTCGATGCCGACCACGCTGCCCGCTGGCGGCAGTGGCTCGGGCCGCTCCTGCTCGGCGGTCAGTACGACGAACCATTTGTGGCCCTCGCGCTTGACGCTGACCGTCTTGACCTTGCCCACTACGGGCCGATGCTGGTTGACCTTGACATGTCCGACACCCTGCAAGCGCACGCGGGCGACAGAGTCGTGCGGGGTGGAATCCCAGCGGCAGCCGTCCCCGTCCTTCGGGAACTCCACCGTGTCGAACCAGTTCACCCCACGAAAACGCGGGTATCCAGGCGTCTCCCCAGCCTTGATCCGCCGGAAGAACGCCGCAAACGCCTTGTCCAACCGGCGCAAGGACGCCTGCTGCGAGGAGAACGGCCAACGCCCCTGACGCTCCGGGTCGAACGCCCGGATATCCTTCAACTGCGCCGACTGCATCCCGCACTTGATGCTCGTCTTCGATACATGACGGTAGGCATCACGCCGTTCCTGCAATGCACCGTTGTAGAGCGAGCAGTGATCTCGCAGCATCTCACCGAGCGCCTGGCCCTGCCGGACGGTGGGCCGCATGAGGAACTTGTACGCACGAATCACCCAGCCACCCCCCTTCGGTCAGTCCGATCAACATAGCTGGCGCCACTGACAACGCAGAGCACTCCGGCGCTCCGCGCCTCCGGTCCAAGGATCGCATTCCCGCCCGGCCTGAAGGCCGGGATTCCCCGCGAAGATCAGGGATGGACGAAGACCGCTGTGGCGACGGCCGCCACCGCCGGCGGTGCGAGCACCAGGTTCGGGTCGAAACCCTCGGCCAGCCGCAGTTGCGCGGCGACGACGAACAGGGTGAGCAGGGCGACGAGCACGAGTGCGGCGCGTGGCGGAAGGATCCGCAGCCCGGTGTAGAAGAGCGGGACCGCGCACCACGCGAAGCTCGGCGCGAGGGCCACCAGCACCATCCATACGGCGACCAGCACCCCCAGCCACACCAGGCTGCGCGGCGTGGGACGCGAACCGAGCACCGGCCCGAGCACGTACAGCACGGCCAGCGCGACGGAGAGCGCGATGATCCACGGGGTGCGGCCCTCGCCGGGGTGCCGCAGCAGGAAGCGGGCGAGCGAGGCGCCGAGCAGCAGGAAGAACGCGGCGTGCATCAGGAACGTGAGCCGGCGTGCGTCCGGGTCGCCGCTCCCGCGTGCTCCGGTGGCGCCGGTCCGTCCCGTGCCGGTGCCACCGGCCCTTCCCCTGCCGGTGCCGTCGGTTCGGCCCGTGACCGTGCCGGGTGCCGATCGGGTTCGGTGCTTCACCTTGTGCCCTCGCTCCTCACTGTCGTCGTCGGCACTGCTGACCTGCACGGACACGTCCATGGTCGCCCCGGACGGCCACCCCCGCATCAACCGATCGGCCGATGGGGCCGTCGGCCGTCCCGCGCGTGGCATCGAGCCGGTTCGTCGACCGTACGGCGCCCTGTGCGGCCGGAGGATCGATGACAGAGCGGAAGAAGCTCACCCACCGAACTGCTGCCGAAGGAACCCACCATGAAGAAGCTGTCGCCGCGTACCCGCGTCCTGACCGGTGCCGTCGCCGCCGTCGCACTCGGCGCCGGGACCTTCGGCGCCATGTCCGCCAACGCCTCCACCCCGGCTGCCGCGCCCGCCGCCGCCGTCCAGGCCGACACCTCGAACCGGAACCTCCAGCAGACCACCCACCTGACCGTGGCCGCCACCAAGGCCGCGCAGGCCAGCCTCGACGCCGCGCAGAAGGAGAACCAGCGTGTCGCCGTCGCCGTCGCCGTCGTCGACCGCAACGGCAACACCATCGTGACGCTGCGCGGCGACGGCGCGGGCCCGCAGGCGTACGAGTCGGCCGTGAAGAAGGCGTACACCGCAGTCTCCTGGAACGCGCCCACCTCCGAGCTGGCCAAGCGCCTGCAGCAGGCCCCGACCCTCAAGGACATCCCCGGCACCCTGTTCCTCGCGGGCGGCGCCCCGGTGCAGGTCAAGGGTGCCCCGGTGGCGGCCATCGGCGTGGCCGGCGCCCCCAGCGGCGACCTCGACGAGAAGTTCGCGACGGTCGGTGTCGCAGCCCTCGCCAAGTAGGCCGAGCGGCCCGAACGCGCGCGCAGGCCGGGCAGGCCTGAGGGACGGGCGGGCCTGAGCGCCGGGCAGACCGGGCAGGCCTGAGGGACCGGCAGGCCGGGCGGGGGCCCCGCGTCCTTCCCCCTCGCACCCGCCCGGCCCGCTTCCCCCAGCCGGCCCACCGCGCCCCGCGCCCGGCCGGTCCGCCGCGTCCGCACCCCGCGTTCGGACGCCGCGCGCCTAGGATCACGTGTGTGGATCACCGAACACCGGTTCGCCGCAAGGCACGAGCCGCCGTCCTCGCCCTGCTGGTTCTGACGACCTCGACCGGTTGCGCCGGCGGTGTCGAAGGCGCCCCCGGCGCGGCCGGTCTGCACGACCCGTACTTCCCGAAGCTCGGCAACGGCGGTTACGACGTCACGCATTACGACCTCGCCCTCGACGTCGACGCGCCCGCCCGCCGGCTGCGCGGCACCGCGACGATCACCGCGCGCGCCACCCAGGACCTCAGCGCCTTCAACCTGGATCTCGCCGGGCTCACCGTGCAGTCCGCGACCGTCGAGGGCCGCCCGGCCGCCGTCAACCGGGCCGGCCACGAGCTGACGCTGCGCCCCGACGCCGACATCGGGAGCCACCTGCGCAAGGGCCGGACGTTCCGTACCTTCGTCCACTACTCCGGCTCCCCGCAGACCATCACCGACCCGGACAAGTCGAAGGAGGGCTGGCTGAGGACGGCGGACGGAGCGGTCGCGCTCGGTGAGCCGACCGGGTCCATGGCCTGGTTCCCCGGCAACAACTACCCGAGCGACAAGGCGTCGTACGACATCACCGTCACCGTCGCCAAGGGGCTGACGGCCGTCTCCAACGGCGAGCTGGCGTCCCGCGCGACCTCGGGCGGCACCACCACGTACCACTGGCACGTCGCCGAACCGATGGCGAGCTATCTCGCGACGGTCGCCATCGGCCGGTTCGACACGAAGTCGTCGACCACCCCGGACGGCATCAAGGTGTTCACCGCCGCGGACACGAAGGTGGCGGCGGACAGCGCGCGGGTGCTCGCCCGTGTTCCCGAGGTCGTGAAATGGGAGGCGGAACGTTTCGGCCCGTACCCCTTCTCCGCCACGGGCGCGATCGTCGGGCGTCCCGGGGACGCCGGATACGCGCTGGAGACCCAGAACCGGCCGTACTTCCCGGGCCCGCCGAGCACCGGGCTGCTCGTCCACGAGATGGCCCACCAGTGGTTCGGGGACTCCGTCACGCCCGAGAGCTGGCGGGACATGTGGCTCAACGAGGGCTTCGCGACCTACGCGGAGTGGATGTGGGAGGCCGACAAGGAGGACAACCCGGTCCAGGACCGGTTCGACGCCGCCTTCGAGGACGACGACAACTGGGCCTTTCCGCCCGCCGATCCACCGACGGCCGCGGACATCTCACAGGCGCCGGTGTACGGGCGCGGGGCGATGGTCATCCACAAGATCCGGCAGGCCGTGCACGACGACAAGCGGTTCTTCGCGCTCATCAAGGGCTGGACGAAGGCCCACCGGCACGGCAACGCGTCCACCGCCGACTTCACCGCCTATGTGGAGAAGACGACCGGCAAGGATCTGACGAAGCTGTGGAACACCTGGCTGTACGGCAGGAGCCGGCCCGCCTCGGAGGGCTGACCGGCTCCCGTGCACGACCGTTGGCGCTACTTCACGTTGACGCCGCTCCAAGCGGCGTCGACGGCCGTGAGTTCGGCGCTGTCCGCCCCGTACAGGTCGGTCGCCGCCTTCTCGGTGGCCGTGCGGGCGGCCGCGTAGTCGGTGGTCGACGTCATGTACTCGGAGAGGGCCTTGTACCAGATCTGGACGGCCTTGTCCCGGCCGATGCCGGTGACCGTGGAGCCGTCGACGGTCGGGGAGTCGTAGTCGACGCCGTTGATCGTCTTCGCGCCGCTGCCCTCGGACAGCAGGTAGAAGAAGTGGTTGGCGACGCCGGAGGAGTAGTGCACGTCGAGGTCGCCGACGCTGCTGTCCCAGTAGTCCGCGGAGCCGCCGTCCTTGCTCGGCTCGTCCATGTAGCGCAGCGGGGTGCCGTCGCCGTTGATGTCGATCTTCTCGCCGATGAGGTAGTCGCCGACGTCCGTGCTGTTGTCGGCGGAGAACTCCACCGCGGTGCCGAGGATGTCGCTGGTCGCCTCGTTGAGACCGCCGGACTCGCCGACGTAGTCGAGGTTGGCGGTGGACGCGGTCAGGCCGTGGCTCATCTCGTGGCCCGCGACGTCGAGAGCGGTGAGGGCGCTCTTGTTGTCGGCGCCGTCGCCGTACGTCATGCAGAAGCAGCTGTCGTCCCAGAAGGCGTTGACGTACGCGTCGCCGTAGTGGACCCGCGAGTACGCGGCCTTGCCGTCACCGGCGATGCCGTCGCGGCCGAACGCCGACTTGTAGAAGTCCCAGGTCTTCGCCGCACCGTAGGCGGCGTCGACAGCGGCGGTCTGGCGGTCGTTGCCGGTGCCGTCGCCCCAGGTGTCGTCGTCGTCCGTGACAAGGGCCCCGGTGCCGCTCTCGCCCTGGTTGAGGTCGTACGTCTTGTGGCCGCCCCGGTCGCCGTCGGTCAGCTCGAAACCGGAGCCGGTCTTGGTGGTCGTCAGATCGACCTGGCCGCTGTACTGGCTGTTGCCGATGCCGGTCTCGATCGCCTCGTAGCTCTGGAGCTTCTTGCCGGTGGTCGCGTCGGTGATGATGTGCAGCCTGCTGGGCGTGCCGTCCTTCTGCACCCCGGTCCGCACCGTCTCGAAGGCGAGGACGGGCTTGTCGTCGCCGGCCCAGATCACCTTGCGGGCGGCGGCCGCGGTCTTGATCTTCGCCGTCGTCGACGGCACGGATATCCGGGCCTTGGTCGCCTTGGTGACGCCCTTGAGCTTGCCGCCGCGAGCGGTGTGGGTCACCAGGTCGCCGCCGATGACCGGGAGCCCGGCGTAGGTGCGCTCGTAGCGGGTGTGGACGGTGCCGTCGGCGTCCTTGATCACATCACGGACGATCAGCTTCTCCTTGCTGCCGAGACCGAGGGAGTCGGCGGTCGAAGAGGCGTCGGTCTGGGCGGACTCGATGGCGGCGGTGCGCTGCGACGCGCTGTTCGCGCCGAAGGGGACGGCGCTGCGAGAGGCGGAGGGGCCGTCGGTGCCGTTGTCCGGGGCGGCGTTGGCCGAACCGGTCTGGACGCCGACGACGACCATCGCGGCCACGGCGGCCAGGGCTGCGGCGCGACGGGTGTTCATGTGGGGGGTCATGTGTTCTCCGTTGCTCGTTCCGTGGGGGGTTACGAGCGGAGAGCGTGCCACCGAATGACCAAGATTGACGGTGCACTAACAAATGCCTCACATTTTTTTGACTACTTCTTGTCCGAATGGGGTGCGCTTGTGTTCGCTATTCGGCGGAACCCAGGGGTAGTTGTGCAACATCGCGCAGACACGCGGGAGCCCCCGGCCGCAGGGGACGCGGCCGGGGGCTCCCGGTGTGTACGGATCTACTGGCTGCAGGAACGTCAGAGGTTGACGCCGAAGTCCTGGGCGATGCCGCGCAGGCCCGAGGCGTAACCCTGGCCGACCGCGCGGAACTTCCACTCCGCGCCGTTGCGGTAGAGCTCGCCGAAGACCATGGCGGTCTCGGTGGCGGCGTCTTCGCTCAGGTCGTAACGGGCGATCTCTGTGCCGCCGGCCTGGTTGATGATGCGGATGAAGGCGTTGCGTACCTGGCCGAAGTTCTGGCTGCGCGTCTCGGCGTCGTAGATCGACACCGGGAAGACGATCTTGTCGACCTCGGCCGGCAGGCCCGCCAGGTTGACGTTGATCTGCTCGTCGTCGCCCTCGCCCTGGCCCGTGACGTTGTCACCGGTGTGGACGATGGTCTGGTCCGGCGTCGACTTGTTGTTGAAGAAGACGAAGTGGCCGTCGGAGACGACCTTGCCGCCGGTGTCCACCGCGATCGCCGAGGCGTCGAGGTCGAAGTCGGTGCCGGTGGTGGTGCGGACGTCCCAGCCGAGGCCGACCGTGACGGCGGTCAGGCCCGGGGCCTCCTTGGTGAGCGAGACGTTGCCGCCCTTGGACAGGCTTACAGCCATGGGAAGTCCCTTTCATCGTCGAGTGCGGGCTTCATGCCATCGAGAAGCTACCGTCACAGGTCATAACGCGGACAAGGGACCGGGAGGTTCCTGCTCCCTTTACTTTCTTTACCGAAATCCCCCGTTCCGCCGAGGCCCCCTGCCCGCCGAGGCCCCCCTGCCCGCCGAGGCCCCCGCTCCTGTGCCGAAGCCCCTCCGGCCACTCCGTACGCGAAAGCCGGACCGTCCCGTGCGGCAAAAGAAGGTGACGAACGCCCACTGGGCCGGGGAACATGGGTGTCATGTCCGGGCCCTATGTCATCCGCGGTTCGGTCTCCCTGCCGGAGGCCGAGCTCATGTGGCGTTTCTCGCGGTCCTCCGGGCCCGGCGGGCAGCACGTCAACACCAGCGACTCCCAGGTGGAGCTCCGCTTCGACCTCGCGGCGACCCCATCGCTTCCCGACGTGTGGAAGGAGCGGGCGCTTCAGCGTCTGGAGGGCAGGCTGGTGGACGGAGTGATCGCGGTACGGGCGTCCGAGCACCGCTCCCAATGGCGCAACCGGGAGACGGCGCTCGTACGGCTCGCCTCCCTGCTGGCCGAGGCCACGGCGCCGCCCCCGAGGCCGCGCCGCAAGACCAGGATTCCGCGCGGTATCAACGAACGACGGCTGCGCGAGAAGAAGCAGCGCGGCGAGACGAAGCGCGGGCGCTCCGGCCGCGACTGGTGACGACGCGCGGGCACTTTGGCCGTGATTGGTGACGGAGCACGGACGCTCCGGCCGCGCGTCGTCGGTCGGGGAGTCTCACCCCAACTGCCGATACCGCCCCCGGAAGTACGTCAGCGGCGCCCCGTCGCCGCTCGGCAGGGCCGCGCTCAGCACCCGGCCGATCACCAGCATGTGGTCGCCCGCCGGGACCCGCTGCTCGGTGCGGCACTCCAGCGTGGCCAGCGCGCCCCCGACCAGCGGCGCGCCGGTGATCTCTCCCCGTGAGAAGGGGATGTCCTCGAACAGCAGCCGGTCGCTGATCCGGCCCTTCATCGCGAACCGTCCGGCGATGTGCCGCTGGCTCTCGGCGAGCACGGAGACCGCCCACAGCGGCTGCTCCGCCAGCAGATCGTCCATCCGTGAGCCGTTGCGCAGGCTGACCATGACCAGCGGCGGGTCCAGCGACACCGACATGAAGGCGGTCGCCGTCATCCCGACGTCCTCGCCGCGTCCGTTCTCGTCCAGGGGCGGTTCCTCGGCGGTGATCAGCACCACTCCGGCGGCCAGCCGGGCCAGGGCGCCACGGAACTCATCGTTGCTCACCCCCTCAGCATGGGGGATGGGCTCGGAACGCGGGGCGGGAGATTTCGTCTGCAACACACCCGGCACGCTAGCCGCGCCCGGCGTCCCGCCGCATCGGACCAGGGGACCAGGCCGGTCCTAGGACCCCGGTCACGGCCCCGGCGGCCCGGTGCTGCAACGCCCGGATTTGCGTTCAAGAAAAGGACGGACCGCAGCCGCGCGACACTCTCACCCCTTTACCACCTCTTGTGACTTGAGTCACAGAGTGCAATATTTGCTGACCCTGTGTACCGACTACACAGCTCACTGTGATTCAGTGGCCGTGACACTGCAGCAAGTACGTCGATATGAAACCTGGAGTGCTGTCGAGGTCTCGGGGAGTGCGAGCAATGGAGGCCGAGTCGGAGCCGTACGTCCGTCTTGCGACGCTGCGGCAGCTGCACCAGGCCGTCGCCGATCTCAATACGGCGCGGAGCCTGGCCGACACACTGCAGACCGTGGCCGACGGAATCGTCGCCGGTCTCGGCTACGAGCTGGCCTGCGTGAACCTGGTCCGTGCCGACGGCGATCTCGTCGTCGCTGCCTTCGCGGGCAACAGTGCGGCGGAAGCCCTCATCACCGGCCGCGTCGGCTCGCGCAGCTCCTGGGAGCGCAGGCTTTCGATGGGTGAGGAGTGGGACGAGCTCCGCTTCATACCCCACACCGACGGCTGGGTCCTCCTCGACGACGACGTACCGCAGTGGCACACCGACGGGCCCGATCCCCGCTTCGAGGACGAGTGGCACCCCCAGGACCGCCTCTACGCCCCGATGTACGCGTCCGGCGGCGGCCCCGATCTGCTGGGCGTCATCTCCGTCGACCGCCCCCGCAACGGCCGCCGCCCCGGCGCCTGGGGCCGTGAGGCCCTCCAGATGTACGCGTCGCAGGCGGCCATTGCGATCAGCAACGCCCGGCTGAGAGCAAACATGCAGCGCGCCCTGGTCCGTCTGGAGCGGGAGCAGCAGGCGCTGCGGGCCAGCGAGGAGTCCTTCCGCCAGGCCTTCGAGTACGCACCCAGCGGCATGGCCATCGCCGAGATGGGCGGCGACCAGCACGGCCGGCTGCTGCGCGCCAACGACGCCCTGTGCCGGCTGCTCGGCCGCCCGGCGTCCGTGCTGCGCCGCTACTCCTTCGCCGACCTCGTCCACCCCGAGGACATCGGCACCCTGCTGCGCACCTCCGCCGAGGGCGGTCGAGCCGAGCTGCGGCTCGGCCGGCGGGACGGCACCTACCTCTGGGTGTCGCTGCGCAACTCCGTCGTGGCCGACACCGCGGACGGCCCGCGCTTCCTGCTCACCCACGTCGAGGACATCGAGGAGCGCAAGCGGCACGAGCTGCATCTCGCGCACCGTGCCTCGCACGACGCGCTCACCGGTCTGCCCAACAGCGCCGAACTGCGCTCCCGGCTCGGCTCCCGGCTTTGCGAGCGCCCGCACTCGGTGGCCACCACCGCGGTCGAGGCGCTGGACGCGGCGTACGGCGACACCGACGATCCGGACGCGCGGACGCACGGCTACGACGTGGACGCGGCGCCCGGCGGGCCGTACGACCATCATGTGCATGCCGTCGCACCCGACACCGAGAACGACGACGGGGCGAAGGGCCTCGCGGTTCTCTTCTGCGACCTCGACGGCTTCAAGTCGATCAACGACCGCTTCGGCCACCACACCGGCGACGCCGTGCTGATCGAGGTCGCCCGGCGCCTGACCACCTGTGTCCGCGACGGCGACACCGTCGCTCGGCTCGGGGGTGACGAATTCGTCGTGCTCGCCGACGGACTCGGCGCCGCGGACGCCGCGGACCTGGCCGTACGCCTCCGTAACGCCATCATTCCGCCCATTCGGGTCGACGGCCGGGCGGTGCGCGTCGGGGCGAGCTTCGGCATCGGCTGGGCCGCCTGCGGCATGACCGCCGAAGAGGTGCTGCGCTCCGCGGATCAGCGGATGTACGTGGAGAAGCGGTCCCGGGCGAAGGTTCACCGCAGGGCCGGCTGATGTTCACGGCGGCGCCGTTCCTGCACCTGGAGGTGGTCGTGGGACGGGCGACGGCAATTCTTGGTGCGAGCCGTTCGGGGTAGGCTCGGCCGGTCGGCCACGGCTGGCAATTTTCGGCGACGGCTGGCGACATGGTGAGGAGTGACCCAGGGATGACGGCCGGGAACAACGGCGCAAACACGCCCGAGGACGACGATCCGTTCGGCTACCTGTACGAGGACGGACAGGCAGCGGGCGCCCAGCCGCCGAGGCAGGGCGGCTACGGCTACCCTCCGGCGGCTCCGCAGCCCGGTGTGCCCCGGACCTCCTACAACCAGGTGCGGACCGTCGGCGAGCGCCAGTACGGGCAGCAGGTGCCGCACCAGCAGGCGTACGGCCAGCCGAACGCGCAGTACGCGGCCCCGGAGACGTACCCCGGCGCCCCCACCGCGCAGGTCCAGCAGCAGGGCGGCCCCGGCAAGGGCGGCCCGAACACCAAGGGCCTGCTGATCGGGGCGGTCGCGGTGGTCCTGGTCGTGCTCATCGGCATCGGTGCCGCGCTGCTGACGGGCAACGACAAGAAGGACAAGAAGAAGGACGAGGCCACCTCCTCCGCCGACCCCGGCAGCCAGGTGCAGGAGTCCCCGAAGCCCAAGGAGTCCGCGAGCTCCGAGGCACCGGCCGAGCTGCCCAAGCAGGACGCGGCGACGCTGAAGCTCGGCGGTTCGGCGGAAGTCAGCCAGTCGGTCAAGGGCGCGGAAGGCCCGAACGGCTCATACGTCACGGGCTTCAACGCGGTTGGGTCATCCGTGACGTGGAAGGCAGCGATAGAGGAGGAAGGCAAGTACCGCTTGACGGTGCGCTATGCGATTCCGGCCAAGGACGCTAATGCAACGCTGACGGTGAACGGCAAGCCGAATTCGCAGCCCATCGGCCTCAAGAACTTCATCCACTCGTCCGACTCGAACTGGGAAAAGAACTGGCAGACCACCTGGGCGCCGGTCGACCTGATCAAGGGTGAGAACGAGATCAGCATCTCGTGCCAGGAAGGGAATCAGTGCGACGTGATCCTGGATTGGCTGGAAGTCACCCCTGCGAACGGTTAGCCCATTGAGGGCGAACGCTTTGCGGCCTCTCCTGGTGTCCGAACCCGGGAGAGGAAGGAGATCCGTGCCCTGAGGGGCGCGGAGACCCTCGCTATCCTGCGGGCGATCAATCCGATCGTTCGCGGGTGGGCGGCCTACCACCAGACGGTGGTGTCCAAGGAGGTCTCCGTCTCGCTGGACTCCTACCTGTGGCAGCTCACCCACCGGTGGGCTCTGCACAGGCACCCGAAGATCTAGGTCAGTGCCGATGGTTCGGGGGTGGTCGGGCACGCCGGGGCACGGCTGCTGGCGGATCTCGCTGATGCCACCGGCCTCACCGCCGCGTACTCCACCGCGCTCAGGCCGCTTCGGCCGCGCGGGACTGGGCATGATCCGGGCCGGATCGCCACTGATCTGGCGGTGACGCTCGCCGATGGCGGCGAGGCCATTGCGGATCTGGCCGTACTGCGGGACCACCAGCGAGACCGGCTTCGCGCATGAGCCGCTCGACCCGTTTGCGGCCGACATGAAACGCCCTCGCGCTTGAGGACGGCATGCACGCGTGGCGAGCCGTAGATCGCGTCGGAGTCCTCGTGGACCTGCCGGGTCTTCACGGTCAGCTCGGCGTCCCGGTGGTGCCGTTCGCACGGCTCCTTCTTCGCGCGGCGCCACCGGTAGTAGGTGGAGGAAGGGATGTGCAGTTCCCGGAGTAGGCTCGACTCCCAGGTGAGGGTGCTCGTCGTTGAGCACCCTCACCTGGGTCGGGTCGAGCTGCGCGGCGAAAAAAGCCGAGGCCGTCCACAGGGCCTCGTTCGCCCGGCGCAGTTCCCGCCCCTTGCGCCTGGCCACGCATTTCCATCGCCTCGCTGCACTGCCCCGACCCGTCGGCTGACCGGCAAACTCCCGTCCGCCCACGCCCCGAGGACCCCGGAGAACCCAACCACCGCGCCGGGACTCCACCCTGTTCAAGAACCTTTAAATTACCTCGGCCACCCAACAGCTGGTGATAGGCGACGCCGCCTCATCTCAACCAAACAGCGAGGCTAATTTTTCCAGACTTCAACCCCCGTAACGGTGGAACCGGTGTTGTCCGAGTAGGTACCCGGCTTCAGAGTGACTAGCTTGGTGCCCTGGCCGCAGCCGGTGCTGATGTGCCAGAGCACTATGCGATAGGACGTCTGGTTTGAGACGGACCGGGCAGTTTTGAAGGGATAGCAGCCGGGGTCTTGAAAGTAGACGGTCCTGGTTCCAGTCCTGTTCGTTCCCGACCATCCGCAGAAGTACCCTTTTGGACAGGTATTGGGATCAGCCGCCGCAGCCGGGGTGACAAAGCTGCCGCCCAGCAATGCGCCGGCCACAGCCGCGGTCGTCAGGCTTTTCCTGAGCATGCTCATATGAGGTTCCCTCTATCTAATGACTCCCCCGCATGGGGATTGCGTGTAGATCTTTCACGGATCCACACCTTTAAGTAAAGGCACGGCAAGGATGTCAGCCTGAAACCCTTCCTAGTCGATTTGCGTGATCTATTCCGATTTTCTCGACCCAGGAATGCCCTGGTTAGGTGGATAGTTCCCCTTATACTTGGCGACCTCGACGCGGGCGTCACCTACTCTCGGCATATGCATCTATGGCTGATTCTTTGCATACGGTTACCCGTCGTAGGAGCGGTGAAGGATGTGTAGGCCCTGGTTGCACTGGGCGCGCTTGGTGATCTGCTTAGCTTGCTTAGCTTGGCGTTTAACGTGGGCGGGCTTGGTGTTCTTTGATCGATTCGGCGCGTTTGACGGTCTTGCCGACGTCGTGGTGCCTGGCCCGGTGGCTG